>VGZV01000027.1 GCA_016872385.1 SAR202 cluster bacterium
TTGGGATAGAGACGGGGCGACCATGCTGAGCTACGGTCTTCCAACCCAGGGTGAATCGGTCTACCCCGCCTCTGATGAAACCTTCGCTTGATTCTAATCTCCCGCTGGCAAGATACAAGGGTGAGCGGCTTTCGGCTGAAGGACCGCTCGTGGTGAGCCTGTCGAACCACGAGCGGCACTAAGCACACAAGCTCTCAGTGTACGAGGCAAGGCAGCCCAGCCGCTATATACCAGGGCTGGGGGATACTTCTGCCACTGGCCTGGGCCGCCGCCAGCGCCAGCAGACCAGTGCCGCCAGGCCAATGACCACCGCAAACCACAGGGTGGCCAGCCGCACCAGCAGGGTGGCCGCCGCGGCGGGGCCTCGGGATACGCCCGCCTGCTGCAGCAAGGCTACCATACTTCCCTCAGTCCCCACCAGACCGCCGGGCAGCGTGCTGATGGCCCCCACCAGGGTGGCGGCGGCGTAGATGGGCACGGCCTGCAGCACAGAAATCTCGGCATCCAGGCCCCGAAGAATTACCCACAGCGCTAGGCCCTCGCTGCACCAGGCCAGCAAGGCCAGCAGCAGGGCAACAGCCAAAGGACGGAAGCCCAGCAGGCGGCGCATCCCTTCCTGGGACTCGCGGACGGCCTGGCCCCAGCGGCGCACCAAAGGCAGGTCCAGCAGCCGGTCGCCGCGCCGCCAGAACACCAGCAGGGCCGCGACGGCGCACAGCAGCAGCACCGACAGCAGTACCAATGACACGAGCAACGGCAGTTGCTGGGAAGCGGGCAGTGCCAGTCCTGCCATGCCCACCAGGGCCACCGCAATAACATCGGTGAAGCGTTCCATCAACACCACCGGCGCAGAAAGGGTCACCGGCACACCGGAACGGTCCCGCAGCAAGTAGCTTTTCACCAGTTCGCCCAGCTTGCCGGGAGTAATGGACAGGGCCAGCCCACCCAGAAAGACCAGCGCGCTGACCGGCACAGGGACCGGAATGGACAGGGTGCGCAGGTAAAACTGCCAGCGCAGGAAGCGCAGCAAGTAGTTGATGGCCGCCAGCCCCAGGGCAACGGCCAGGTACGGCAGCGGGAACCGGGTCACCCGGCCCGCCAAATCGCGCAAGTCCCCGTAGGCAGCCAGGCCCACAAAGACCAGCACTGCCAGCCCGGCCAGCAGCAGCCACCGTCGCCCGTTCAAAACTGGGCTACTCCCGCCGGTTTATCTGGGCCGCCAGATAGCCCGCGCCAAAGCCGTTGTCAATGTTGACCACCGCCACGCCGGGGGCGCAGCTATTCAGCATCCCCAGCAGGGCGGCCATGCCTTCAAAGCTGGCCCCATAGCCCACGCTGGTGGGCACCGCCACCACCGGCACCGAGACCAGTCCCGCCACCACGCTGGTCAAGGCGGCTTCCATGCCCGCCACCGTTACTATCACCCTGGCCTGCTGCAAGGCGGGCAGCGCATCCAGCAGGCGGTGCAGGCCCGCCACGCCCACGTCGTACCGGCGCTCCACCTTGCTGCCCATGACCTCGGCGGTGACTGCCGCTTCCTCTGCCACGGGCAGGTCGGCGGTGCCGCCGGTCAGCACCAGCACGCCTTCGCGCAGCTCCTGGCTGGCAGCATCTGGCACAACGATGGTGCGGGCCACCGGGTGAAATACGGCCTGGGGAGCGTGCTGGAGAACCAAGTCGTAAGCGGCAGGCTCGGCGCGAGTCACCAGCACGGCGTGGCCCCGGCCCGCCAGGGCCGCCACAATTTTTGAGACCTGCTCCGGCGTTTTGCCCCGGCCCAGCACCACTTCCGGCGCGCCGGTGCGCAACGGCCGGTGGTGGTCCAGCTTGGCAAAACCCAGGTCCTGGTAAGGCAGGTCGCGCAGCAGTTGCAGCGCCTGGTCCACGCTCAGGTCGCCGGCTTGCAGCGCCTCCAGATGCTGGCGCAAATCAGCGGGAGTCATTTACAGTCATCAGCCATCAGTAGTCAGTCATCAGTAGTCAGTCATCAGTAGTCAGTCATCAGTAGTCAGTCATCAGTAGTCAGTCATCAGTAGTCAGTCATCAGTAGTCAGTCATCAGTAGTCAGTCATCAGTAGTCAGTCATCAGCTTTGTTTGGATGATACGGGGGCTGCCGCGAGTAAGTCAAGGAAGAGGCCTCCTGCACCTGCCCACTGCCCCTGGTGACGGACATGGTGGTGGAGGATGCTAAGGAATTCCTGGACGACGCAGCCCAGATGACGGAACAGCGACGATGACATGTAGTGTAATCATCTCAACCCTCTGGAACGTCGCCGAAGGTCTTCCAACTCGTCGGTTTTGACCTCATAGGATATCGCTATGTCAATCACATCGTTCAGAGTAGCCTCTACCCCTGACTCCATTTTTTCATCCAAGAAGCCTCTCAGTATTGGAACTACGTAATCGCGTATCAAATGCTCCTGGTTTTTCTTTGACACATAGCGTCTCAAACTAGTTACAGCCTCAAGGTCGTTCCGGATTCGCTCGGCCCTCAGCGTACTTTTATCTTTTCCCAGTTCACTCAAATGTCTGGCCAGCACTGCGCGCTTTTCGTGAAATTGTAGGTCCGATAGAGCTTTCATTTGGCGGTCTGACTTCCAAGCAATCCAGACTGCAAGGACCGAGATTACTAAGGACAAAAGACCCAGTACTAGTGCGAAGTAATCCATCAGGCTCATCAGCAGACCCGCTCTCCTTATGGAGTCATTGAGTCCGATTCGCTAGGCACAATGTGAGTTTGCAGCACGTTTCCAATTATCAGTCAGGCCCAGGTTTTCAGCGCCGCATCTTAATCAGCGCGAACATAGCCCCCAGAGTGCCCATGCTGCCGGTGTAAAGGGTAAATACCACCACCCCTATCCACAACAACAGAAACATCCGGTGGCTCAGGTCCACAAAGTTCATCAATACCAGGGCCGCCGCCGCGGCAAAGAGCAGCGCCACCAAACTTAGCAGCGCCCCAAACTTAACTCCCTTGGAAGCATAAGTGCCCGGCAGGTCTGCGGCAAAGCGGATGCCGAAGTACCCGCCTATAAACGGGCCAAAGGGAATGCCCACCAGGTGCACCAGGGGAATCAGCGCCAGCCCCAGCATAATGCCAAAGGCTGCCAGCACCGCTTTAATCATGAGGTCTTTCTCCCTGGTGAGTAGTATACTGGGCGCCACCGGCCCTGCCCTATTTTAACCCATTGCAAGGGCCGGGATTGCAGGAATGGTCCATAATGCTTCACTCCAGGGAGTCCTCCTTTCCCCTTGTGGGAGAGGACAGAGGTGAGTCCCGATGGAATCGGGATCATCCCAACCTTCTCCCGCAAGGGGAGAAGGAACTGCACCGCCACATTCGAGCAGACTCAGTATAAAAATCCCCAATCCCGGCAGGAAACAACAATGCCAGAGCCAGAGCCAGAGCCAGAGCCAGAGCCAGAGCCAGCCCCAGAACCCATCTACCAGGCCCCCTTTGCCGAACTGCTGGACATCCGCTCCGGCCTGTCGGCGGGCGGCGTGGGCAGTGTGTCCATGACCATTCAGGACAAGCACCGCCAGGGGGCTGGCGTGGTGCAGGGCGGGCTGCTGGTCACCCTGGCCGACCACGCGCTGTTCCGGGCGGTGCAGTCGGTGCTGGGGCCGCAGGAAGGCAACGTGACAGTGGAACTGAAAGTGAACTTTCTGGCCCCGGCCCGGGACGGGACCCTTACCGCCACGGCCCGGGTGGTCAGCCGCGGCGCGCGCATTGTGGTGGGGGATATGGAGGTAACGGACAACAACGGCAAGCTGATTGCCAAGGGCATGGGCACCTGCATGGTGGTGCAGCGCCTCCGGTAAGGCCATAGTAGAGTAAACTAATCGGAAAAGTTGGAAATGGCTGGGCCGGATGGTATAATTTAGACGTTGTTTGTCCTCGCTGGAGGTGGTCTCATGCGAGTCCCCATGAAAGTGGACTATGGGGTGCGGGCGTTGGTGGAATTGGCGTTGCACTACGGGCAGGGCCAGCTCCAGACCTCGGAGATTGCCGCCAAGCAGTCCATCCCGGAGGCGTACCTGGAACAGTTGATGACCACCCTGAACAAGATGGGCTTTGTGCGCTCCCGGCGCGGCCCTCAGGGCGGCCATTCCCTGGCTATGGTCCCCAGTGAGATTAACCTGAGTATGGTGATGAACAGCCTGGACGGCAGTTTCTCCCCCCTGGAGTGCATTACCTACCCCAACGACTGCGTATTTGCGGACTCCTGCGCCCAGCAGGAAATCTGGCGGTCAGTGGACGAAGCCATCCAGGAAGTGCTGCGCAGCACCACCCTGGCGGACCTGGCCCAGCGGCAGAAGGTGCTGGCGGGCCACAGCGCGGCCCGCTGAGTTGTGATATTTGTTGCTTGACAAGGAATACCGGCGGGGCTAGACTCGGTTCACGTATGCAAGTGATTAGATTGTTGATTCGGCGCACCTGCACCTGTCTCCCTACATAGGGTGCAGGTATTAGACCCGGTTGTCTTGAAGCCTGCGCCCACCCAGAGAGGGTGACTCCCTGCGGGGAGGCGCAGGTTTTTTCATGGTAAAAACCCCAGGAGGAAAAGGCATCATGACCCAGCAGCCAGTGGCTTTCACGCCGGAACAAGTAAAACGGTACAGCCGCCACATCATCATGGGAGACGTGGGCAGCAGGGGACAGCGCAAGCTGCTCCAGTCCAAGGCGTTGATTATCGGCGCTGGCGGGCTGGGGTCGCCTTCCGCCGTATATCTGGCCCTGGCCGGAGTCGGAACCATCGGCATTGTGGACTTCGACGTGGTGGAGTTGTCCAACCTGCAGCGCCAAATTCTGCACCACACCCCGGACGTGGGGCGGCCCAAGGTGCAGTCGGCCAAGGACAATATCCTGGCCTACAACCCCGGCGTCAACGTAGTGCTCCACGAGGCCCGGCTGGAATCGGACAACGCCATGGAAATCATCAGCCAGTACGACCTGGTGATTAACGGCGCGGACAACTTTGCCACCCGCTACCTGGTCAACGACGCCTGCTATCTGCTGAACAAGCCCCTGGTGGACGGCAGCATCCTCATCTTCGACGGACAGGCCACGGTATTTGTGCCTGGGAAAGGCTGCTACCGCTGCTTATTCCCGTCGCCGCCGCCGCCGGGCATGGTGCCCAACTGCGCCGAGGCTGGCGTGCTGGGGTCCCTCACCGGCCTGGTGGGCAGCATCCAGGCTACTGAGGCGATGAAATACTTGATGGGCATCGGCGAGAATTTGACCTCCCGCCTGCTGCTCATTGACGCCCTGAGCATGACCTTCCGCGAGGTCAAACTCAAGCGCAACCCCAACTGCCCGCTGTGCGGTGACAACCCCACGGTCAAGCAGTTGATTGACTACGAGGTCTTCTGCGGCGTGGCCGCCCCGGAGACGGTAGGCAGCGCCCACTAAGGCATTGACCGCAGCGGCCCTTGGTAAACCGGGGTACTTACAGGCGCTCTAGAGCCAGGGGTCTCTGCACACCAACTAGGGCGCTGGCAGCAAAAGCCCGGCCAAATCCTGGCAACAAAATGACGAAACAGGCTGATACGGTCAACGAAAGACGGGGGCTATGGTTACAAGGCTAAGGTACAAGGGTGTCCTGGCAGCCATCGGCAACACCCCGCTGATTGAGTTGCAGCGGATGAGCCCCAAGCCCGGGGTCCACATCTACGCCAAACTGGAGGGCCAGAACCCCACCGGCAGCGTAAAAGACCGCATTGCCTTGAAGATGATTGAGAAGGCGGAGCAGGACGGGGAGATTTCTCCCGTCCGCACCATTCTGGAACCCACCAGCGGCAACACAGGCATCGCCCTCGCCCTCATTGGCCGCCTCAAGGGCTATAAGGTTTCGGTGGTGATGCCGGAGAACGTGAGCAAGGAACGCTCGGAACTGCTCTACGCCTACGGCGCAGACATCATTTTCTCCGAAGGCTCCCAGGGCACCAACGGCTCCATTGAGCTGGCGCGCTCCCTGGTGGATAAAAACCCCCACGACTACCTGATGCTGTACCAGTACGGCAACAGCGCCAACCCAGGCGCCCACTACGAGACTACCGGGCAGGAAATTGTGGAGGCGCTGCCGGAAGTCAGCATGTTTGTGGCCGGCCTGGGCACCGGCGGCACCCTGATGGGCGTGGGCCGGCGTCTGAAGGAGCACAACCCCGATGTGAAAGTGGTGGCTGTGGCCCCGGAACTGGACGACATGATTTCCGGGCTGCGGCGGCTGGAGGACGGTTTCATTCCGCCCATTCTGGACCTGAACCTGCTGGACGCCCGCATCTTGGTCAGCAGCTTCAGCGCCTTCCGCACCACCAAGGAACTGCTGCACAAGGAAGGCATCTTTGCCGGAATTTCTTCTGGTTCGGTAGTCGATGCCGCCATCAAGCAAGCCGAGCGGCTGGAGCACGGCGACATTGTGTGCCTGCTGGCCGATGGCGGCTGGAAGTACCTGAGCACCAGCTTGTGGACCAAGGACTACGAAGAACTGGCAAAGACTTCCCAGGGCAAAATCTGGTGGTAGGCGGAAATTAACAAACCCCTGGCATTCCACAGGGGCGCACGGTTGTGCGCCCCTGTCTGGCAACAGGCTCCGCCGGCCCGCAGAAAAAGCCGGGAAACGCGCCGCCGCCCAGAGTCGCAGAGGTTGAAACGGCCCATACCCAATGCTATACTGACAGTTACAGGGTATTCTCCTTCATGTGAAAGCGGGGTTAATCCCGCTTTCTTGTTGCAGAGGATAACCCAGTAGAGTGCATCGAATTATAACCAGGGGCCTAGCGATGAAAAGCGACTTCTTGATAGCGCTGACCCAGCTAGCGGCGGAACGCCACCTGCCCAGAGAGCAGGTGCTTCAAGCTATTGAGGCTGCCCTGGCGTCCGCATTCAAAAAGGACAACCCTGCCTCCGGGCAGAATATCTCGGTTAAGCTCAACCCCAACACCGGGGATGTCAACGTTTACGCCCTGAAAACCGTGGTGGAGTTGGTGCAAGATCCTGCCAGGGAAATCAGCCTCAAGGACGCCAAGGCCATCAAGTCAACTGCTGCCTTGGGTGAGGAAGTAGCCGCGGCGGAGCCGTTGCCCCATAACGCCAGCCGCATTGCCGCCCAAACCGCCAAGCAAGTGGTGCTGCAACGGCTGCGGGAAGCGGAACGGGAACTGCTTTACAAAGAGTTCCTCCAGCGCCAGGACGACGTTATGTCTGGAGTGGTGGAGCAGATTGAGTCTGGGCGGACCATCGTGCTGGACATGGGCCGCGCTCAAGCCATTCTGCCGCCGGAAGAGCAGGTGCCCACCGAGCGGTACAAGAAGGGCCAGCGGGTCAAGGTTTATGTGCTCAGCGTGCGCAGCGGCGCCAAAGGGCCGGAAGTCCTGGTCTCCCGCAGCCATAAAAACCTGCTCAAGCGCCTGTTTGAAATTGAAGTGCCGGAAGTCCATAACGGCGTGGTGGAAATCAAGGCCATCGCGCGCGAAGGCGGCTTCCGCAGCAAGGTGGCGGTCCGTTCCACCCAGGAAGGCATTGACCCCGTCGGCTCCTGCATCGGCGTGCGGGGCAACCGCATCCAGAGCATTGTCAACGAACTGCAGGGTGAGAAGATTGACGTGGTGCTGTGGGACAAAGACCCCCGCACCTTCATCAGCAAAGCCCTCAGCCCTTCGGAAGTAGTCCACGTGGACTTGTCTCCGGCGGACCAGAATGCCACAGTGGTGGTGCCGGACCGGCAACTCTCCCTTGCTATCGGCAAGGAGGGGCAAAACGCCCGGTTGGCGGCCCGGTTGACTGGCTGGCGTCTGGACATCAAGGGGATGACCGAGTGGGAAGAGATTAAAGTTGCCCGCCAGAAGAAACGGGAGGAGGAAGTCCGCCTTGCCGCCCAGGCCGCGGCAGCCGCCGCATTGGCTGTCCCGGCAGTGGCCGAAGCGCCTGCCGCCCCGGTCCTGGTGGCAGTAGCAGAAGCAGCGGCGCCTGCAGCCGTAGAGCCAGTCCAAGCTGTTCCCCAGCCGGTGGCCGCCGCGCCTGAACCCGTGCCGGTGGCTGCCGCCGCGCCCGCGCCTGCCGCCAAACCTGCCGTGGCAGCCGATGAGGAAGCCCTGCTGGAAGCCCTAATCCATGAGGAAGAAGCTAAAACCAGCAAGGCGGGAGTCCAGGAACCGGCGCCTGCCCAGGGTTTGAGTGTTGAGGCCCTGGCCAACATTACCCTGGAAGAGCTGGAGGTTGAGGAAGAGGAAGAAGAGGCTGAGGCCCCCAAGGCGCCCCTCCTCACTCCAGACGCAGGCAAGATTCGCTTTGCCGAAGATATTATTGAAGACTACCGGGGCGGCGGCGGCCGGAGCGGTCAGCGCAGGCCGCGCCGGGGCGGCCCACCCGCTGGCGGAGCCAACCGGGGCGGCGGCGCGCGCAGGGGCGGCGGCGGTCGCTAAAGCAGAACACAAAAACCTGCGGCCAGGGGGTTGCGGTGGTCAAGGTTAAACACACGCCGGAACGCACGTGCGTGGCCTGCGGCCAAAAGCTCCCCAAGCGGGAGTTGCTCCGTATCGTCCGTACTCCCCTGGGCGCGGTCCACGTTGACCCCACTGGCAAAGCAGCCGGACGCGGCGCCTATCTCTGCGGATCAGCCGCCTGCTGGCAGCGGGCCATCCACAAGGGCGGACTGGAACGCGGACTTCATGCCCAGGTCTGTGCCCCCGACCGTGAACAGTTAATGGCCTACTTTCAGCAGTACGTTCAGCAACACGCGGCTGGCCCATCTGCTGCGGAGGAATAATATTATGACATCCAGTGGAACAAGAGCTGCTGCTGAACCCCAAGCCCAGCCTCCAAGGGCGGGCCGTAAGACAGCGGCTGAGCCGCGCCGTCCCGCTTCCCGGGTGCTGGTGCTGCCCCAGACCATGAGCGTCAAGGACTTGGCGCTGTTGATTGACCAGACGCCCATTGACGTGATCAAGCAACTGATGCGCCACGGCATTATGGCGTCCATGAACCAGATAATTGACTACCAGGTAGCCTCGCTGGTCACCAGCGCTGCGGGAATTCGTACCAAACTGGCCGAACCGGAGCAGGCCGCGGCGCCTGTCAAGGCCGCGCCCGCCCCTGAATCCGCCAACCTGGTCACCCGGCCCCCGGTGGTAACGGTTATGGGCCACGTGGACCACGGCAAGACCTCCCTGCTGGACACTATTCGCAAAGCCCAGGTAGCCAGCCGCGAGGTTGGCGGCATAACCCAGCACATTGGCGCATACCAGGTGGAATACGACGGGAAGAAAATCACCTTCCTGGACACTCCGGGCCATGAGGCATTCACCGCCATCCGCTCCCGGGGGGCCAAAGCCACGGACATTGCGGTTCTGGTGGTGGCCGCCGATGACGGCATCATGCCCCAAACCATTGAGGCTATAGACCACGCCAGAGCCGCCAGCGTCCCCATCATAGTTGCCATTAACAAGATGGACCTGCCAGATGCCAACCCGGACCGGGTAAAGCTCCAGCTTAATGAACGCGGGCTGGTCATTGAGGAATGGGGCGGCGATGTGATTGCAGTGCCTCTTTCCGCCCGCACCGGCCAGGGTATTGACGACTTGCTGGACAACGTGCTGGTAGTGTCGGAAATCGCAGACCTGAAAGCCGACCCCACCAAGCCCGCCAGCGGCGTGATTATTGAAGCCAAGCTGGACCGCCGCCGTGGCCCGACAGCCACGGTGCTGGTGCAGTCCGGCACTCTGCGGGTGGGGGACTACATTGTGGCGGGCACCGCCTGGGGCCGCGTAAAGGCCATGACCAATGACCAGGGCCAGGCCATAAAGGAAGTAACCCCCGGAGACCCCGGAGAAGTCCTGGGCTTCGGCTCCGTTCCGGAGGCGGGCGACGTGCTGACGGTAGTGACCAGCGAACGCGCTGCCCGCACCATAGCCACGGACCGGGAACGGTCCAAGTCGGTCCAGCAGGCCCAGGCCAGGGCGCTGACCCTGGAAGAAGTGGTCAAGCAAATTGACGCCGGCGATGTCAAGGAACTGAACTTGGTCTTGAAGGCGGACGTGCAGGGCAGCGTTGAAGCGGTGCGTCAGGCGCTGGAAAAGCTGACCGATGCGGAAGCCAAGGTGCGCGTGTTGCATGCCGGTTCCGGCGCAGTTACCGAGTCCGACGTGATGCTAGCCAGCGCTTCCAACGCCATCGTCATAGCCTTCACGGTGGGCAATGAACCCGGCGTGGACCGGCTGGCCGACCGGTCTGGGGTGGAAATCCGCCATTACAACATCATCTATCAACTCATTGACGACGTGGAACGCGCCCTGCACGGCATGCTGGAGCCTACCTACACCGACGTGGTGGTGGGCCGCGCTGAAGTACGGGAGGTCTTCCCTGGCCGCGGCAACACCAAGGTGGCCGGCTGCCGGGTGCTGGAAGGACGCCTGGTGCGGGGTGCAGCGGTGCGGGTGCTGCGCGGCCAGCAGGTGGTCAAGGAAACGTCCATCGCCGGACTACGCCACTTCCGGGAAGAAGTCACGCAGATTAACACCGGCATGGAGTGCGGCGCAATGCTCCAGGACTTCCATGAGTTTGAGGCCGGGGACATCCTGGAGGCGCACCGGCAGGAACGCCGCGCCCGCTAACAAGGTGCATGTTGTAATGCTGCCGGCAGCTTTCACTCCGTAGCAAACCGGGCGATTAATTCACTGCCATCCTCTGGTGCCTTTGCAGCAACAGATGCCGGGGGATGGCGGCAAAGTCAAAATTAAAGTGCCAGCCATTGGCATAATTCTTCTCCATTTCACGCTTCGGCAGCTTGCCCCCGGGAAAATGCTCCTAATCAACAACTCCACCGCCGTTCCACAGGAGAGCGCCATGTCACGCCGCCAAGAGCGCATCAATGAATTGTTACGTGAGGAAATCAGCCAGCTTATTGCTCAGCAGATTAGAGACCCCCGGCTGAGCGGCGTAATCAGCATCACCGACGTGCGTGTTTCCACCGACTTGCGCAATGCTAAAGTGATGGTAAGCGTACTGGGAGACCAGGCTACCCAACAAAACGCTTTGGAAGGCATTCAGTCCGCCGCCGCCTTTTTGCGCAAGGAACTGAAAGAGCGCGTGACCCTGCGGTACATACCCTTCCTCAGTTTTGCCCTGGACACTTCCATTGAGCAGGCGGACCGGGTGCTGCGGGTCATGGACCGCATCCAGGCTGCACCTTCAGCCACTGCTCCTTCATCCCAGGAGGCCTGACCTATGCCCGGGCCTGGCAGCAAGGCGCAACAGCCCGTGTACGCCGGGTTCATCAACCTGAACAAGGCGGTGGAGATGACCTCCATGGACGCCCTGCGCCGGATTAAACGCATCACCGGCCAGCGTCAGAAGGTGGGCCACGGCGGCACAATGGACCCCCTAGCCCACGGTGTGCTGCCCATATGTTTTGGCCAGGGCACACGCTTGATGGACTACGTAATTGAAGGCAGCAAGATATACCGTATGGAGGTGACTCTGGGCATCACCACCACGACCTACGATGCTGAGGGCGAGGTGGTAAAGACTGCCGAAGCCTCTGGAGTAACCAGAGAACACGTTCAGGATGCGCTCAAGCCCTTTTTAGGCTCCATCCAGCAACTGCCACCCATGTACAGCGCCATCAAGGTCCAGGGACAACGCTTGTACAAGCTGGCCCGCGCCGGCGTGGAAGTAGAGCGGCAGGCCCGTACCGTCGAGATCTACGACGTGCAGATACTGGAATTGGCGCATCCGCGGCTGGTGCTGGAGGTGCAGTGCGGCCGCGGCGCATACATGCGTTCCCTGGCCCATGACCTGGGCGAGGCCCTGGGCTGCGGCGGTTACGTCACCGATCTAGCGCGGGTGCAATGCGGCAACTTTCACCTGGATGATGCAGTAACTCTGGAACAACTGGAGCAGGCCCAAGCCGAAAGTCCCACGGGCTGGCTGCGGTACCTGCACCCTCTGGATTGGGTATTGCGCGGGCTGAACAGCATCACCGTAGGGAAAGCTGCCGAACAATGCCTGCGCCACGGACAGTCTATTAACCTGGGACGCCTGGCCCAGGAGGCAGGCTACCTGGAGCGGTTCCGGGTCTATAACTCCGAAGGCCTCTTTTTGGCCCTGGTCCGCTTTGACCGTTCCAACAACTCCTGGCAGCCTTTGAAAGTTTTCAGCGCCACGGCGCCGTCCCCCCTGGCGCCAGCCACAGTACGGCCATAGATTAGAGGTCTAATTCACACTTCACCCCCACAGAATGGGCCTCAGATACCTTGACAAATACCCGCAGCTATTGATACCGTAGCTATGCACATAGGGGACAGCTTTCCATAGCCAATGGCGAATGGTAAGCGTCGGACTATAGGGCTAATTGAACTAATCGCAGGCATGAAAGGGGGTGAAACGCATGGAAGCCTATTGTTTCAAGTGCCGCAGCAAGCAGGACATCCGCAGCCCACGGCAGGTTACCCTGAAGAACGGCCGTCCCGCCACCCAGGGCGTATGCCCCAAGTGTGGCACCAAGGTATTCCGCATCGGCAAGGCTTAGCCGATTCCGGCATTTACTCTTAATACCTGTCTCAGCGACGGCCAGGTGACTTGGACTGGCGCGCCGGCTTGGCGCCAAGGCCCAGCCTGGTCAAGAGAGCTTGCGGGTTATTGTTCAGCAGGGCGTGGGCTTCATCTGCGGTGAGGCCCGCGCCCAGCGCTACACCCTGGCACAACTCCGGAGTGAGCAGGTCCTGGGGCTCGTGGGCGTCGGAGTCCAGCACCATAGTAGCTCCCGCCAGTTTAGCCATGCGCACCACATGCCCGTTGGTAAAACTGTGGCCCTTCCGCGCTGATACTTCCAGAAACACCCCATTTGCCGCCGCCAGTTGGGCATCTTCGTAAGAAATCAATCCCGGATGGGCCAACACATCCACGGATGGCGACCGCAAGGCGGCAGCGTTGGTCCCCGGTTCCACCGGCTCCACAATGGTCTCCCCATGCACCGTGACGAGTTTAGCCCCCAGTTCTTTAGCCGCCCGGGCCACCTGGTCAATGTCATCCTTGGGCACATGGGTCACTTCCACGCCGGGCACCGCCAGGATGTCCCACCGCTGGGTAGCCTGGGCGCAATCTTTCACCAGCGTCTTTACCACCATCTCCAGGTTCCCCACGCCCACGTGGTCAGTAACGCCAATGGCCTTGTAGCCACGCACCAGGGCACGCCGGATAAGCTCGATGGGAGACAATACGCCGTCACTTAGAAAAGTGTGGGTGTGAAAATCGTACATACCTAAAGCCTGCTGTCAAAAAGGTCTTTTAATAATCCGTAGCCACGCGGGCAGACCTTGCTGTACAACCTTGGTAATAGCCCCTGCCCAGGGCACCCGCCCAACTGCCCGCTTGCATACAGGGCGAAACTTCAATCACCCTGCTCTTGCCTCAGAGGGTGTCTCAAAAGGCTAGGTGCTCGTGGTTCGACAGGCTCACCACGAGCGGGAAAACCCGCTCATCCTGAGCTTGTCGAAGGATGAGCGCTGGTAGTGCACAGCACTTTTTAGACACATTCTCAGGGTCTTTCAATTCTCCAAAGGGTAGAGTAACAGTCATCGCTTCGTCCCGATGAAATCAGGACTCGCAATGACCACTGAAAAACCCTGGCTCTCGCCTAAGACGGGATTGGTGCTAAGACCTCGAAAGTATAAAATGAGGGCTGGCACTAAACAAGGGGAAAAACAGCCAAACGCGACTTAAGCCCATCAAGCCTTTGCTAAGTCCCACCAGCTTAAACTTTCCGCACAAACCTGGAGGTGCATCCATCCTATGACGACACCATGTTGCGGTCGCTGCGATGGTAATTTACGCAGTGGGTGGTCTTTTGCCTTCAAGCCCCCCAGGACCACCAGTACAACAAATCCAGCCGCTCCGGCCTCAACTCCGGTAATCAAGTGCGCCCGGTGCGCTGTGCAGCACAAGCCTTTGCTGCGCCGCTCTCTAATGGCGAGCCTGGTGGTGGGCACCGCACTGACTCTGCTTAACCAGGGAGACACCCTGCTGTCCGGCCACTGGAACCAGGCCCTGTACTGGAAGATACCCCTTACCTACTGCGTGCCTTTCCTGGTGGCCTCGTATGGCGCGCTCACCAACGCCCGGCAGTAAGGGTGCTGGAGCGGGCAGAGCGGCGGCTTTCCCCAAAGATGCCGCTCTCTAAAAAAGGCTTCTAACGGAGCCTTGCCCAATGGACACTTATCCCTCAAAACTCTCAGAGCCTGCCCTGAGCAAGCCGAGGGGTGAGCAGGTTTCCCCTGCTCGTGGTTCGACAGGCTCACCACGAGCGGTTAACTTTGACACGAACTTTCAGAATTTACGGATGACGCTGACCACTTTACCCCGCACTTCCACGTTGCGCGCCGGGCAGTAAATGGCGGACATCTGGCTGTTGGCCGGCTGGAGACGCACCTGATCCCCTTCCAGATAGTACTTCTTCAGGGTTGCTTCTTCCTCGTCCTTGAGCCAGGCCACCACCATGTCTCCGTTGTCCGCCTGAAGGGTGGGCTTGATAACCACCACGTCGCCGTCGTCAATGAGGGCGTCCATCATGGATGTGCCTTTAACCCGCAAGGCGAACAGCTTGCCGTGGCGGCGGGGCAGCTCCGGCGACACCTCAATGGTGTCAAACTCGGCGCTGGAGCCAGCGCCTTCCTGGGAGAACACGGGCAGCGGCTGTCCGGCGGCAATGGCGCCCACCACCATAACCCGGGGCGAGTTGGAAACGGGCTGGCCTTCCTGGTCCAGCAACTCAATGCCCCGGGCCACTTCCGACCGCCGGTTAAGGTAGCCGTCCCGGTTGAGCAGCCGCAGGTTGTAGTCCACCACCGAGGTGGAACTGATGTCGCATGCGTGCTGGATATCCCGCACCGTAGGCGGGATGCCGTTCTCTTGGATGAACTGCTGGATGAAGTCCAGAATCTTTTGACGCCGGGGGGGCAGACTCTTTCGAGGTGTCATATCTCACCTTGAAACTTATGTTCTGACCCCAACGGTAGCAAAGCGAGAGATTACTGTCAACTGAGGAAAGTCAGAAAAAATGGATGGCCGCATGCAGTGACCATCCACAATCTCAAACTGTGGCCGCGTACCATGCCGGCACGCTGAGAGACGTGACTTTACGAGCCGCCCTGCCCCATTTTGTTCAGCCGCACGGCCAACCGCGACTTGGACCGGGAAGCAGTGTTCTTGTGCATGATGCCCTTTTTCACCGCACGGTCCAGGGTGCTGATGGCATGGCGCACCGCAGTGGCAGCGGCGGCAGAGTCGGTTTCTTCAACCGCCACCCGGGCTGCGTTGACTGCGCCGCGGGTAGTGCGGCGCACTGAGCGGTTGCGTAGGTTGCGCCTCAGGGACTGGCGTTCGGCCTTCTGAGCAGGCAAGGGATTTCCTCCTGGCAAATCGATGATTCAATTTCTTGTCACGGGCCATTATAAATCAACTGGGAAAGGAAATCATCCTTTTGAGCGCCGCCATGCTCCCATGATATACTCCGGCCCTATGGAACAGCGGGCGGTAAGGCCCCTGGTGGGCGTAGGAGTAGTGTTCCTGCGGGAGGGCAAGGTTTTCTTGGCCCGCCGCCAGGGTTCCCACGGCGAGGCCACCTGGGCTTCTGCAGGGGGGCACCTGGAGCACGGCGAGTCCCTGGAGGAGTGCGCCCGGCGGGAAGCTTTGGAAGAGCTGGGCGTGGCCGTGGGACACCTGCGGTTTCTGTGCATCAGCAACATCATTGCTTACGGCAAGCACTACGTGGACGTGGAGTTCCTGGGAGACATTGGCGACCAGGAGCCGTCCCTGGCCGAGCCGGAAGCTTTTTCGGAGTCTGGCTGGTTCTCCCTGGACCACTTGCCTCAACCCCTTTTCCAGGCGGTGCGCTACGCCCTGGACAGCCTGTTAGGCGGCCAGCACTACTTCCCCGGCACGTAACAGGGCCTGGTTAAATCCAGAGCGCCCAGGGCAGACACACAGGTCTGCCCCTACTTTTCCAAGAGTGATACGGCCCAGGCACATGAGGCAAATGGGATGGCCTGCACTTATCCTGTTCCCAGCTCCCTCTCCCCCTTGCCAAAATTCCCCATAACACTGTCAGTTTTCCCAAGCAATCCAGATACAAATCTGGTATAATTTAGGAAATGGCAGATGTTGGAGGCCGCTTTTTCGGCCTGCGCCGTCGCCCCTGTCCCGCAGCTGTGCGGGCTCGCCCCTTCCCCTCCCTCATCAAATGCCAGCAATCGCCGCCGTGGGGTGGCTGTGGCCCGCGTCAGGGCTTCCATGAGCGCCCCAGAGAGCAGGAAAACACCGCTTATGCAGCAAGAACTACCCTTGGATTCCGGTAAATATACCGCCAAAGACATCCAGGTCCTGGAAGGGCTGGAGGCCGTCCGCGTACGCCCCGGCATGTACATTGGCAGCACTGACCAGCGGGGCCTGCACCACCTGATTCACGAAATTGTGGACAACTCGGTGGACGAGGCCATGGCCGGTTTCTGTACTCGTATCCAGGTTAGCATCGACAAGGACGGCCTGGTCAGCGTAACCGACGACGGCCGCGGCATTCCGGTGGATGTGCACCCGGTTACCGGCAAGTCCGCCCTGGAAACGGTGATGACCGTGCTGCACGCGGGCGCCAAGTTCAGCAGCGGGGCGTACAAGGTGTCCGGCGGGCTGCACGGCGTGGGCGGCTCCGTAGTGAACGCCCTTTCATCCTACCTCAAGGCCCAGGTGCGGCGGGACGGCTGGCAGCACTACCAGGAGTACCACCAGGGCCACCCGGCCGGCGATGTGGTGCGGCAGAAGCGGGACACCTCCCACGGCACCACCATCACTTTTCAGCCAGACACAGCCATCTTTCCGGTCATTGACTACGACTTCGATGTGCTGGCCGACCACTTCCGCACGGTAGCCTATCTAAACCCATCCCTGGAAATCTCCTTTGTCAGTCCCTGGCACGAGGCCGCCCGCAAGGGGGACATCGAACGCACTTACCGTTTTGACGGGGGCATTGCCGACCTGGTGCGCAGCATCAACCGCAGCCGCAATGCCATCCAGCGCACCCCTTTCTACTTCCAAAAAACCGTGGATAACACGGCAGTGGAGGTGGCTGTCCAGTATAACGACAGCTTCAGCGAGACGGTGCTGGCTTTCGCCAACTGCATCCCCACCACCGAGGGCGGCACGCATCTGACCGGCTTTCGCTCCGCACTGACCCGGGTGATTAACGACTATGCCCGCCGCCAGGGGTACATCAAAGAGGACCAGGGCAACCTGACCGGCGAGGACGTGCGGGAAGGTCTGGCGGCGGTCATCAGCGTTAAGCTGACCAATCCCCAGTTTGAGGGCCAGACCAAGACCAAGCTGGGAAACGCCGAGGTGCGCAGCATAGCGGACTCTGTAGTCAGCGAGGGCTTGGGCCGTTTTCTGGAGGAACACCCCGCTGAAGCCAAGCTGGTCATTGACAAGTGTCTTACCTCCCAGCGGGCGCGGGAAGCGGCCAAGCGGGCGCGGGAACTGGTCATCCGCAAGAACGCCCTGGACAGCACCTCCCTGCCCGGCAAACTGGCCGACTGCTCGGAGCGGGACCCCGCCCGGTCGGAGCTATATATCGTGGAGGGCGAGTCCGCCGGCGGCTCGGCCAAAATGGGCCGGGACCGGAAGTTCCAGGCCATCCTGCCCCTCAAGGGCAAGATTCTCAACGTGGAGCGGGTGCTCCAGCAGCCGGACAAGATTCTGGGCCACGAGGAAATCCGCTCCATCATCGCTGCCCTGGGCGCAGGAGAGGGGGAAGAGTTCGATCCCAGCAAGCTGCGCTACCAGAAGGTCATCATTATGACTGACGCCGACGTGGACGGCTCCCACATCCGCACCCTGGTGCTGACCTTCTTCTACCGGCGGATGCTGCCCCTCATTGAGCAGGGCTACCTGTACATTGCCCAGCCGCCCCTGTACCGCATCCAGTCGGGCCGCCAGGTGCAGTACGTTTACACGGAAGAGCAGAAAGATGTGGAGCTAGCCAAGATTGAGGGCCGCCGCAACGTGCAGTTGCAGCGGTACAAGGGCCTGGGCGAGATGAACGCCGAGCAGCTCTGGGAGACCACCATGAACCCGGAGACCCGGCAGATGCTCCAGGTGAACATTGACGACGCCGTAGAGGTGGACAACGTCTTCTCCACCCTGATGGGCGAGGTGGTGGCCCCCCGCAAGAGCTTCATCCAGGCCCACGCCCGCAGCGTGAAGAATTTGGATGTGTAACTCTTAGCTCGCCTTGCCCCTCCCCGCCAGCCATGCTAGACTGCCCAGGATAAATCTACCCGCCGCCGAACATCTCTGGGGCCCCAGCCGCTCGTGGTGAGCCCTTCGACTTCGCTCAGGACAGGCTTGTCGAACCACGGGCGGCAATAGGACTCGTCCTTCCACAGGCTCAGGACGAGGGGAGCTTGACGACACCGGCGGCGCTGGGGCAGAAACATGGCGGCACAAGGCAGCACTTCCACATCCAAAGCCACGGGCGTAGTCTTTTCCGGCATGCGCCCCACCGGGCGGCTGCACCTGGGCAACTACCTGGGAGCGCTGGAGAACTGGGTCCACCTGCAAGACAGCTACCGCTGCATCTACTGCGTGGTGGATATCCACGCCCTGACCACCATTGAAAATCCCCAGGACGTGGCGGAAATCAAGCCCAACATCCATGAGATGGTGCTGGACTGGCTGGCCGCCGGGGTGGACCCCCAGCGCAGCATTATCTTTGTGCAGTCCCAGGTGCCGGAGGTGATGACTCTGCACACCCTGCTGAGCATGGTCACGCCCCTGGGCTGGCTGCTGCGGGTGCCCACCTTCAAAGATAAAGTCCGCCAGATGGATGAGACTGAGGAAACGGTGAACTACGGGCTGGTGGGCTACCCGGTGCTCCAGACCGCCGACATCATCCTCTACAAGGCGGACACCGTGCCGGTAGGCCAGGACCAGCTCCCCCACCTGGAGCTGGCGCGGGAGATTGTGCGCCGCTTTAACTTCCGCTTTGGCGAGACCTTCCCAGAGCCACAGGCCAAGCTCACCGAAGCGCCGCTGATTGTGGGGCTAGACGGCCAGCAGAAGATGAGCAAGTCCATGGATAACCACGTGGAGCTGGCGGCCTCAGCCCAGGAGACTACCAAGCGGGTACTGACGGCTTTCACCGACCCGCAGCGCCTGCGCCGGGACCAGCCAGGGCGGCCGGAAGTTTGCAACGTGTATTCCCTGCATCAGCTTTTCAGCCCGGCCAGTGAGGTCGGCACGGTTCACCAGGAGTGCACCACCGCCAAACGGGGCTGCGTGGACTGCAAACGCCACCTGGCCGCCAGCATCAACAACTACCTGGCGCCCCTGCGGGAGCGGCGGGAGCAGTTCCGCCAGAACCCGGACTACGTGCGGGACATCCTGGCCGACGGCGCGGCCAAGGCCCGGGCCATTGCCCAGCAGACCATTGGCGAAGTTTACCAACGCATGGGGTTGGCGTAGGCCATCAGCAGTTAGCTATCAGCGGTCAGCCATCAGATTGGGCTGGTGGCCATTGCCGACAAGAGCGAGTCATGAACCAGCGATTTTCACCCCCATCACTGCCCCCATCCCGCAGCGGCCGCACCGTCCTGCAAGTGGCAGAGGAGGCCGCCCGCATCGGCGGAAGAATCATTCGCGAACGGTTCTTGACCGCCAAGGAGATTAGCTTCAAGGGCCGGGCCAACATTGTCACCGACGTGGACGTGGCATCCGAGCGGGAGATTCTGGGGCTGCTGCAGGCCGAATACCCGGAGTTTGGCATCCTATCGGAAGAATCGGCCCCCATCGAGACCGGCTCTCCCTACGCCTGGGTCATTGACCCCCTGGACGGCACCCGCAACTACGCCAGCGGCATCCCCCACTTTTGCGTGGTGGTGGCCCTGGCTCAGGGCGAGGAAATCGTGGCGGGAATCACCTATGATCCCATGCGGGAGGAGTTGTTCACCGCCCAGGCAGGCCAGGGAGCCTTTCTCAACGGCAACGCCCTCCAGGTATCCCGGCAGCAGGAGATGGGCCAGTGCCTGCTGGGGTTTGACCTGGGGTACGTGGACGAGAAGGCCGGGCTGGCCATAGACATGGTGCGGTCATTATGGCCGGGGTTCCAGAGCATGAGGCTGATGGGTTCTTCCGCTCTGGGGCTGGCCTACGCCGCCGCCGGGCGGGTGGACATCTACTTTCACCACGCCCTGGCCCCCTGGGACGTGGCCTCGGGGCTGCTGCTGGTGCGGGAGGCAGGCGGCGAGGTAGTGGACCGGCAGGGCCGCCGCTCAGTGCTGCACACCCCCAGCGTCATTGCCGCCAGCCCCCACCTGATTGCGCGGTTTCTGGCGGCCACGGAGGGGACGGAGTGGCGGAGGGGATAGGTGGTTAACACATTTTCGATAACCACAGAGAGCGCAGAGCACGCCGAGAAGGTAAGGTTTTCCTGAACGCCATTCGGGATCTTCGCACAATCAGCAGCGAAACAATCCAACAGGCTCTAACCCACCCCCACCGGCGGCCCCCACACCTTCACGCCTTCCTTTCCCGCCACATTAGCTAGCAGCGCGGCAATGGTCACTCCCAGGGTAGGGTGCGGCAGCTCCGGCGCTAGCTCAGCCAGGGGTGCCAGCACAAAGGCGCGCTCCGCTAGACGCGGGTGGGGGATTTGCAGGTCGGGACTGATTTCCTGCACCACCTGGTCGCCGTAGAGCAGGATGTCCACGTCCACCAGCCGCGGCCCGTAGCGAAAGGTCGGCTGGCGGCCCACTTCCCGCTCCACCTGCTGCCCCAGGGCCAGTAGTTCAACGGGAGTCAGGGTAGTCTCCGCCTCCAGCACGCAGTTAAGAAAGTCGGGTTGGTCAGTGTAACCCCAGGGGGCGGTCTCGTAGAGGGATGAGGCTCGCACCAGGTGCATGTGGCAGCCCAGGAGCCGGATGGCCCGGCGCAGGTTCTCCTCTCGCTGGCCCAGGTTGGAACCCAGGCCCAGGTAAACCCTCACGGGCTGGCCGCGGGCGGGCGTCACCGGCCCCAGGAGGCGGGCCGCCAGCCCCGCAGAATGGCGTCGCTCATGCGGCATACCCGCACCATCTGCCGCACGTCGTGGACGCGGACCATATCCGCGCCCCCGGCAATGGCCAGGGCCACGGTGGCGGCAGTGCCCTCCACTCGCTGGTCCACAGGCAAATCCAGCACTAGGCCAATGGTGGACTTGCGGGAGGCGCCCACCAGCAGAGGGTAGCCCAGGGCCTTGAACTCCGGCAGCCGCCGCAGCACCTCCAGGTTGTGCTCCGGGGTCTTGCCAAAGCCGATGCCGGGGTCAAGGATGATGTTCTCCTGAGCCACCCCAGCGCGGCGGGCCTGGGCCACGCTGTGGTTGAGGCTGGCAAAGATATCCGGCAGCAAATCCTGGTATTGGCGGGTAGGCTGGTTGTGCATCAATATCAGGGGCGCGCCGGCCTCCGCGGCCACCTGGGCCAGGGCCGGGTCGGCTTTCAGGCCCCACACGTCGTTGATGATGCAGGCTCCGGCTTGCAGCGCCCGGCGGGCCACCTCGGCCTTGTAGGTGTCCACGCTGATGGGCAGGCGAACTTGGGCGGCGATGGCCTCAAGGGCGGGAAGCAGCCGCCGCAACTCTTCCTGGGCATCCACCGGAGCGGAACCGGGGCGGGTGGACTCGGCGCCCACGTCCAGGAGGTCCGCTCCCTCGGCCTCAAATCGCCGGGCCTGCGCCACCATGGCCGGGATATCCGCACCCAGGCCGTCGCCGGAGAAGGAGTCCGGGGTGACGTTGATGATGCCCATGACATAAGTGCGGCGGCCCCAGGCCAGTTTTTCGCCGTTGGCGACGGTGAGGTCGGTGAGGGTGGGCATGGATAGACGGTTCTGCTTTGCTTGCTCTCGTATTTGCCACGCGACTTGGGATTGAGAATAATTCTACCACGCTGACTACTTCGCCTTGCATAGCCCATACCCGTCTGCTAGCATGGGGCTGGCTTGAGTTGGTGACCCCCACCCCCGCCCTCCCCCTAGTTTAGGGGGAGGGGCACATTTTCCTTCTCCCTGTTAGGGGGAAGGCCAGGATGGGGCTAATCAGCCCGCAAATCCTCACTTTGGAAACGAACGTGACCACTCCCTCGGAAAAACCCCTCATGGACCAGAAGCTGGAGACCCTGGGCCAGATGCGCCAGCAATCGCAGCAAGGCGGCGGCGCAGCGCGCATCCAGCAGCAGCGCCTGCGGGGCAAGCTCACCGCCCGGGAACGGCTGGCCCGTCTCATGGACCCCGGCAGCTTTCAGGAGCTGGACGCCTTTGTGACCCACCGCACCAGCGACTTTGGCCTGGCTGGCCGCAAGTTTCTGGGCGATGCGGTGGTCACTGGCTGGGGCCGCGTGGACGGGCGGCAGGTGTTTGCCTACTCTCAAGACTTCACCGTGCTGGGGGGGTCGCTGTCGGAAGTGGTGGGGCAGAAGATTTGCAAGGTGATGGACCTGGCCGGCAAGACCGGCTGCCCCCTGGTGGGCATCAACGACTCCGGCGGCGCCCGCATCCAGGAAGGGGCGCTGAGCCTGGCCGCCTACGGCGACATCTTCCTGCGCAACACCCTCTACTCCGGCGTGGTGCCCCAAATTTCGGTCATCCTGGGGCCGTCAGCGGGCGGCGCAGTCTATTCCCCAGCCATCACCGACTTCATCTTCATGGCCCAAGGCACCGGCCAGATGTATATCACCGGCCCCGATGTGGTGAAGGCAGTCACCGGCGCGGAGGTCAGCCACGAAGACCTGGGCGGCGCGGCGGCCCACGCCACCCGCAGCGGGGTGGCCCACTTTGTTTATGCCAGCGAGGACGATTGCCTGGCTGGAGTGCGGCACATGCTGGGATTCCTGCCCGCCAACAACCTGGAGGACCCGCCCCTGGCTCCAGCCAGCGACCCGGACAGCCGCGCCGACCCGGAACTGCGGCACATTGTTCCTCATGCGCCCAACCGGCCCTACGACATGCGCCATATCATCCGCCGCATTGTGGATGGCGGCGAGTTCCTGGAAGTCCACCAGAGCTTTGCGCCCAACGTGGTGGTAGGATTGGCCCGGCTGGCGGGCCGCCCGGTGGGCCTGGTGGGCAACCAGCCCGACCACCTGGCCGGCGTGCTGGATATTGACGCCTCGGTGAAGGCGGCGCGCTTTGTGCGCTTCTGCGACTGCTTCAACATCCCCCTGGTGACGCTGGTGGACGTACCGGGGTTCATGCCGGGAGTGGACCAGGAGTACGGCGGCATTATCCGCCACGGGGCCAAGCTGATTTACGCCTACGCCGAGGCCACGGTGCCCAAGGTGGCGGTGATTACCCGCAAGGCCTACGGCGGGGCCTACATTGTGATGAGCAGCAAACACCTGCGGGCGGACATTAACCTGGCCTGGCCTTCGGCGGAGATTGCAGTCATGGGGCCGGAAGGCGCTGTGAACATCATTTACCGGGAGGAAATCAGCAAGGCCGGGGCGGATGCCGACGCCGTGCGGCGGAGACTCATCCAGGAATACCAGGAGAAGTTCACCAGCCCCTACATTGCCGCCAGCCGGGGATTCCTGGACGACGTGATTGACCCGGCTGAGACGCGGCCGCGGCTGATTCAGGCCCTGGCCATGCTCCAAGACAAGCGGGACAGCCTGCCCGCCAAGAAGCACGGAAATATACCGCTGTGAGCTATCAGCCTTCAGCTATCAGCCATCAGACCACCCCGCCTCACCAAAGGGAAGGGTGGGGGCTGAAAGCTGACGGCTGATTACTGATAGCTGACAGCTTGAGGAGCCGCTATGCACTTCGGCATTTTTGACCAGTTGCCCTGCGCCGAAAGCCAATCTCCCGCCCAGCGTTACCACGACCTGGTATCCCAGGCCACGCTGGCCGACAAACTGGGCTTTCAGACCGTGTGGCTGGCGGAGCTGCACTTCAACCCCCGCTTCTCCGTCATGCCTTCGCCCCTGCTGGCGGCCTCGGCCATTGCCCAGGCCACCCAGCGCATCCGCGTGGGCACCGCGGTGAACCTGGTGCCTCTGCACCACCCCATCCGCCTGGCCGAAGAAGTAGCCACCCTGGACCTGCTCTCCGGAGGGAGGGCGGTGTTCGGCATTGGCCGCGGCTCCAACCCCAGCCACTACGAAGGCTATGGCATACCCATGTCCGAGGGCCGGGACCGCTTCCAGGAAGCCCTGGACTTTGTGCTGCAAGCCTGGGCCACCGACTCTCTGGACTTCCAGGGCCGCTACTACCAGGCTCATGGCTTACAGGTGACGCCCAAGCCCTGCCAGCAGCCCCACCCGCCGGTGTACGTGGCGGCCAACAGCGCCGACACCTTCCCCCTGGTGGGCGACTTGGGCCACAGCATCCTGACCACGCCGCTAATCATCGGCAACAAGGGGGTGCAGGATGGGCTGTCTATCTACCGCCAGCACCTGGCTGAGGGAGGCCATGACCCCGCCGCCGTGAACGTGGTGGTAACTTTGCCCTGCTACGTAGCCAGTGACCGCAAAAAAGCCCGGGCCGGTCTGGAACCCACCATTAACAACTACCTGGAGACCCTGCGGCTCACCAGCCGGGGCCGGGGCGCTGACCGGGCCATGCAGCTTAACTACGATGAAATTTACAGTGACCTGTCCATTATTGGCGACCCGTCGGAGTGCGTGGAGCGGCTGCACCAGCTTCGGGAGCGGTTTGGCTGCCAGGAGTTTATGGGCTGGTTCAACATCGGCGGGATGCTGCCCAATGCGGAGGTAGCCCGCTCCCTGCGCCTCTTTGCCGAGAAAGTGATGCCGCAGTTTTAGCTATCAAAAGTCAGCCATCAGCTTTCAGCAACCCACGCCTCCGAACTCCGACTATAGCCATGCATCAAGTCCCAGGAGGAGCAGCTGTGGCCACTCAAATCTTCGTCAACCTGCCGGTCAAGGACCTCCAGAAGACAACCCTGTTCTTCACCAGGCTGGGCTTCAAGTTTAACGCGAAGTTCAGCGACCCGGCGGGCGCCTGCATGATTGTGGGCGATAATATCTACGTTATGCTCCTGACCCACGAGAAGTTCCAGACCTTTACCCCCAAGCCCATCAGCGACGCCACCAAAAGCACCGAGGTGCTGGTGTGCCTGACGTGCGAGAGCCGGGAAGGGGTGGACGAGATGGTGCGAAAGGCGGTGGCCGCCGGGGGAACTACCTACAGCGACCCGCAGGACCACGGTTTCTTGTATGGCCACGGGTTTCAGGATTTGGACGGTCATATTTGGGAAGTTATCTGGGTGAACCCCAGCGCAGTCAATTAGTCCTGAATCTGGGTAGTGTATCAATTAGGTCTTCGTCATTCCGGCTTGCGTCGGAATCCAGGAATCATGGCAACTTGGCGCTTTTCTGGGCGCCGGCCTTCGCCGGTGCGACGAGTAGAATTCTCACACAAACTGATACGCTACCTAAACCTGCAATGGTAAGTTTATGACCCTCTTTGACCACCACCGGCGGCAGCGGGCCAGGGAGGACGCCCCCCTGGCGGAGCGGATGCGCCCCCGGACTTTTGACGAGTTTGTGGGCCAGGAGCACATCCTGGGGCCGGACCGAGTGCTGCGCCGGGCCATCGCCGTGGACCGCCTGCCTTCCTTGATTCTGTGGGGGCCGCCGGGCAGCGGCAAGACCACCCTGGCCCGGCTGCTGGCGGGCGTCACCCAGGCCCACTTTGAGCCGGTCAGCGCCGTAACCTCCGGCGTGGCGGACCTGCGGCGCATCGTGGCGGAAGCCCGGGACCGGCTGGGGATGAACGGCCAGCGCACCATCCTCTTTGTGGACGAGATTCACCGTTTCAACAAGGCCCAGCAGGACGTGATTCTGCCCCACGTGGAAGACGGCACAATTACCTTCGTCGGGGCCACCACCGAAAACCCTTCCTTCGAGGTTATCTCACCGTTGCTGTCCCGCAGCCGGGTGTTCACCTTGAAGGCCCTGACTGCTGAGCAGGTGGCGGTCATCGTCCAGCGCGCCCTGGCAGACACCGAGCGCGGCCTGGGCAAGCTGCAAGTAAGCTTGGCACCGGAGGCCTTGGAGCACTTGGTGAACATCGCCAACGGCGACGCCCGCATCGCCCTCAACGCCCTGGAGACCGCCGCCGCAGCCACCGGGCCAGACCCGCAGGGGCAGCGCGCCATCGGCCTGGAGACCATATCAGACGCCCTGCAGCGCCGCTCGCCCCTGTACGACCGGGCCGGGGAAAGCCACTACGACACCATCTCCGCCTTCATCAAGTCAGTGCGCGGCTCATCGCCCGATGGCGCGCTTTACTGGCTGGCGCGCATGATTGAGGCGGGGGAGGACCCGCTGTTCATTGCCCGGCGGCTGGTGATTCTGGCGGCGGAGGACATTGGCCTGGCAGAACCCCAGGCCCTGGCGGTGGCGGTGGCCGCCCAGCAGGCGGTGCATTTTCTGGGGATGCCCGAGGGCCGCATCCCCTTGGCGGAAGCCACCGTGTATCTGGCCACCGCCCCCAAGAGCAACACGGCCTACATGGCTCTGGAGCGGGCGCTAGCTGACGTGCGCCAACTGCCCAACGAGCCGGTGCCCCTGCACCTGCGCAACGCCGTTACGGGAATGATGAAGGACCTGGGCTACGGCAAGGGATACAGGTACGCCCACGACTTTCCGGGGCACTTTGTGGAGCAGGAGTTCCTGCCGCCATCATTAAAAGACCGGCGCTACTACCAGCCCAGCACGGAAGGGGCAGAGGCGATGATAGGGGAGCGGTTGCGGAAGTGGTGGGGGGAAAGGGGGTGAAGCGGCAAATACGCCCTTATTCACCATGTTGGGACTGCACGCCCTGTTGACCGGAATTTGGGGCTGGTATAGTATTTCCAGGGCCATCGGACAGGCCCTTGAGAAGGCCTAACAAAATGAAGGATGTCCTTCTGCGGAGTCCCGATGACATCGGGACGACGAAGAATCTGGGGTGGGGTAAACGCCCGCCGCCCCAGACCCTTCGTTTCGCTCAGGGTGACAACTTCGGCATTTTGTTAGGGGTCTTCAGAGTGTGCACCGGCAAAGGCGAACCATGTGGGATGAGCTAATCCTGGTACAAAAAATCCTGGCCTCCATCCTGGTGGGTTACCTGCTGGGTTCCATTCCCTTTGCCCACGTCGCCGCCCGGCTGAACGGCGTAGATATCTTCGCCACCGGCAGCGGCCAGGCGGGCACCGCCAACGTTTTCTGGAACGTAGGGCGGCGCATTGGCGTGCTGGTGTTTGTGGGAGATATTGCCAAGGGGTCGGTGGCCGTGCTGGTGGCCCAGCTTATGGACATTCCCAGCCCCCTGGTGCTGCTGGCCGGGACCGCCGCAGTTATGGGCCACTGGAAGTCCATCTTCACCGGTTTCCGCGGCGGCGATGGCATGGCAACGCTGCTGGGCGTAACTATCACCCTGGCGCCGGTGCTGGCGGCAATAGGAATTGCGGCTGGCTTGGTGGTGGTAATCCTGCGCTGGCGGTCAACCATGCGCTCCGCCTGGGGAATAGGAACCTGTTATGTCGCCGTGCTGGCAGCCAGCCTGGTCTATGACACCCACTTTGTATTGGTGCTGGGACTGGCGCTGCTGGCTGGACTGGTACTGTGGCACAACATTGTGATGCACCGCCGGCTAGACCACTACGAATCCGCCGACATTCTGGATGAGAACGCGGGCGCAGATTCCAGCATGGATACCACCGCCCCGCAGAACCACTAATCCGGCAGTGTCCCCTGGCGGCCCTGCGCCTGCCCCTTTATCTGCAACAGCTTTACTACCCACCCCAGGTCATCATCCTTGGCGGCATCGGCCTGCAATTCCGGCGACAACCGCAGAGCGCGCTCCAGATGGACCTGGCTATGTTCCAGGTTTCCCTGCCGGGCGTACTGCCGCGCCGCATTGTAACGGGCATCAGCCAAGTCTGGCGCGGCCCGCAACGCCGCCAGGTAAGCCTGAAGCGCCAAGGCATCGTTGCCCAGATTCTCATGGGCTGCGCCCTGGTTATTCAGCGCCTCAGCAAAGCCCGGGCGCAGAGCCAAGGCAGCGGCATAGTCGGAAAGCGCAAGCTCGTATTGCTCCAGGGCGTCGTAGGCCAGGCCCCGGTTGTTCAACGCCTCGGCATCATCGGGCCGCAGCCGGAGGAACTGAGAGTAGTCTTCCACCGCGTCCTCCAGGCTGCCTAGATAATAACAAGTGCGGGCGCGGTTGAAGAAGGCGTCGGCATTTTCCGGGTTGTGCTCCAGCGCGGCAGCGTAATCTGCAATAGCCTCACCGTGCCGGCCCAGTTCATCCAGGGAAGCGCCCCGGTTAAGGTAAGCGTTGGACAGGCTGGGCCGCTGGGCAATGACCTGAGTAAAAGCGTCCACCGCCTCCTGGTGCCGCCCTTGCGCAGCCAGCACTACGCCCTGATTGTACCGGGCTTGCAGATAGCCAGGCCGCAGGGCGATGGCCCGGTCATAGTCGGCCAGGGCCTGGTTAGACTGCCCAAGGTCATCCAGGAGATTGCCCCGCTGGTAGTACACTTCAGGACGCTGCGGCTCCTGCTGGGCCAACGCGGTGAGCAGCGCCACCGCCTCCTGCCGCTGCCCCAGCCGGGCCAAGGCCAGCGCCAGGTTGAATTTGGCGGCATCCAGCTGCGGTTCCTGGGCCAGCGCCTGCTGGTAAAGGCCCAAAGCCTCTTCATACCTGGCCAGGGCAAAGCAGGCGTTGCCGCCTGCCAGCAGGCCCGCCGCATCCAGGGTTTCGCGCGCCAACGCTGACCAGGCCTGGGCCACCTCCCGCCGGCCTGCGCCAATGAGGCTGCCGCCCCTGGGATAGGGCGTCAGATATGGAAAGCCTGCGCCGTGCCGCTCCAGCAAGGAAACCAGGCGGGCAAGGGCTGGAGAAAAGCCCGACTTTTCCATCAGGAGAAGTTCTTCACCAATACTAAATTGATGGCGCTGATGCCGTACCATCCCGCCATAACTCAGAGCCTGTGTGAGAATTGCTAGGAAATTGTCCCCTCATCCTGAACTTGTCGAAGGAGCGGCGGACTCTAACCCGCCCGTGGTTCGACAAGCTCACCACGAGCGGGAATTATCACACACTCTCTACGAGAGAGGGCCGTGATGCACAATGTTACAGAGTGGATGCCGTGCCCTGGGGCAGGTCCACTTTCAGGGCTTGCAACGCATGGGCCAGGGTGGAGTAATACATGATGAGCAAGGTCAATTCCACGGTGGCCTGGTTGCCCAGCATTCGGTGCACTGCGCCAAAGGTGTCGTCAGAGACTTCGTGGGTGGTCAACAGCTCCTTGGCGTAGCGCACAATGCGGGCATCATCGCCCCGCAGGCCAGTGGGGGCGCTGCGGTCGCGGATGGCGTTGATGACGGCGTCGTTGACCCCCTTTTCCCGGGCCAAACGCTCGTGGGCCGTCCAGACGTAGGGGTTGTTGGCTTCCCTGGCGGCACAGAGAATTGCTAACTCCTTGAGCCGTTCATCAATCTCGGCATGGAACCGGACGTACTCGCCAAAGGCGGCCAGTCTTCCGGTAGCCTCCGGGCTATTGAGCAGCGCCGAAAAGTTGGGGCCGACGCGGCCCCGGCTGCCGGCAATGCCGTCAAAGTGTTGCTGGTCTTCCGGGGCAAGGTCTTCGCGCTTGATGTACGGTACGCGGGCCATTACTGTTCCTCCTGGTTGACTGGCGTTTACAGGGTGGAAACCCGGCCGGGCTGCATTTCCGGCTTCAGCGCAATCTGGGCCATAGCCACGGCAGTGTAGTAGCAAACGGTCAGGGTCAGGTCCACCACGCCCTGGGTGCCCAGCATGGCATGGGCCGCAGCGAAGGTGTCGTCGGTGACGTTCTTGTCCCGGACCATCTGGTGCACGTAGCGGGCGATGACGGCCTCGTCCTTGGTAAGGCCTTGGGGAGCGCGCCGGGTGCGGATGCTCTCGATGGACGCCTTGCTGACTCCGGCCTTTTCCGCCGCCACCGCATGGCCGGTCCATTCAATACCGCTGTTCCACTCGCGGGCGGTTAGAATAATAGCCAGTTCCTTAACACGCTCCGGCATGGAGCTATCAAAGCGCAACTGCGCACCCAGGGAAGTCAGGTGGCCCGCAGCCTTGGGGCTGTTCAGCAGCGCACGGAACTGGTAGCCCACTTCCGGCTGGCCCCGGTCGCGACGGATACGGTCATAGGTTTGCTGCCCTTCTTGGTCCAGGTCTTCCCGGTTCACGTAGGGTACACGCGCCGCCATAAGTTTTTGCTCCTTTCCCGCTCTGCGGGTTGAACTGGATTTCGGACGCCCTTACAATACGGCCTGAATTTACAGTTCCGGTTTTTAGCGAGGATACGCCGTGACTACTGCTGGACAGCCGAGTATTGTCATCTACACCCACCCGGATTGCACCTTCTCCGCCGCCGCCAAAATGGACTTCCGCCGCCGCCGCATTGCCTACACCGAGGTTGACCTGGGCAAGAACCCAGAACGTATCCCGGACCTGCTCAAGCTGAGTAACGGGGAACGGGTGACGCCAGTCATTGTGGAGAACGGCAAGGTGACCATTGGGTTCAACGGCGGTTATTGAGACTTCTAGCTGCCGGGTAGTTTACCCTGCACACATTGTGGCAAAGCCAGCCCACCACCGACGCAGTTAAGTTTAATACACGGTGTCAAGGCGCACTGCAACTGCCTTGCGCGCAGCCCCGGCCTGTCGGGACGCTTACCTAAATATGCCTGGATCAAGCCGGCCATGTGCCACTGACACTTGCGCCTTGTGACCAACCAGGGCCTGTGATACCATCGGCCCATCACAAAACACGAGGACGGTGGTCATGGACAAGGACAAGCAAGCAGCCCTGGACATTGCCCTGGGGCGCATTGAAAAAGAGCACGGCAAAGGGGCCGTCATGCGTCTGGGCGAGATGGCCCAGCACCTGGCCACCGACGTAATCCCCACCGGCAGCTTGGCCCTGGACCTGGCCTTGGGCGTGGGCGGCCTGCCCCGGGGCCGAGTCACCGAGATCTTTGGCGGCGAGTCGGCGGGCAAGTCCACCCTGGCCATCCACCTGATGGCAGAGACCCAGCGCCTGGGCGGCGTGGCCGCCTACATTGATGTGGAGCACGCCCTGGACCCCAACTATGCCGCCAACTGCGGCCTCAAATTGGCGGACCTGCTCATTGCCCAGCCCGACAGCGCGGAGCAAGCGCTGGACATCACCGAACAGTTGGTGCGCAGCGGCGCCATTGACACTGTGGTGGTGGACAGCGTGGCCGCCCTGGTGCCCCAGGCCGAAGTAGAGGGCGACATGGGAGACAGCCACGTGGGGCTGCAAGCCCGCTTGATGTCCCAGGCCCTGCGCAAGCTCACCTCAACAATCCACCGCTCCCGCACCGCAGTGGTGTTCATCAACCAGTTGCGGGAAAAAGTGGGCGTCACCTACGGCAGTCCGGAAGTGACCCCCGGCGGCCGGGCGTTGAAGTTCTACAGTTCTGTCCGCATTGACCTGCGCCGCAGCGAGTCCATAAAGCAAGGCTCAGAGATTATTGGCAGCCGGGTACGCGCCCGCATCGTTAAAAACAAAGTGGCTGCCCCCTTCCGCGTGGCCGAGTTCGACATCATGTTCAACCGGGGCATCAGCAAGATGGGGGACATCCTGGACCTGGGCGTGAACCAGGGCATTTTGAAGAAGTCCGGAGCCTTCTACTCCTATGGCGAAACCCGCTTGGGCCAGGGCAGGGAAGCCGCCAAGGAGTTCCTGGCCCAGCACCCGGAGATTGCCGAGTCCGTGGAGACCCGCATCCGGGGGCAGGTCAAAGGCGTTGCCGTCGCGGCGCCTCCCGCCGCCCGGGAGCCCGAGGAGCACGCAGAGGAACAAGCCCTCCTCCTGCCTGGCGCGGCTGGCGAGGCGGAAGAGGCGTAGGCTGCGCGGAGAGCGTATCCTGGGAACCCAAGAGAGCCAAAGAGCGGGTAGTAGGCCAATCTGGTCTTCGTCGTTCCGGCTTGCGCTGGAACCCAGTGGTGCGTCTCACCCATACGCCTATCTGGGCACCCCGACGAGTCGGGGTGCGGCGGATGGCGTCTAAGCAAACTGACCCATTACCAAAGAACGCAGCAGGTTTGGGCTGGTTTTCGCTTTTCCCAGTGGTCTCAACATGCTCGGCGGCAAGTTATGGAATAGGCGTTAAGTGATGCCCGAAGGCCAGGAGTCAGCCTCCTACTTACAGGCCCGGTCAGCAGCCCTGCGCTTCCTGGCGCACCGTCCCCGCAGCGAGGCCGAGGTGCGCCGCCGCTTGAGGGACCGCTACCCAACCCCTTTGCCAGAGCAGGTCATCGCCATTTTGAAGGACCAGCGCCTCCTGGATGATGCGGCTTTTGCTAGCCAGTGGCGGGCCAGCCGGGAACAACACCGGCCCAGGGCGGCAGCTATGCTCCGCCAGGAGCTAAGAGGGCTGGGGGTTGATCCAGAAGCGGTGTCTCAAGCATTGCAGGGGGTGGACGACCCGGCCAACTGCTACCGCGCCGGTCAGCGCGTGGCGCAACGCTGGGCGGGGCAAGAGTGGCAGGAGTTCCGGCAGCACATGATGGCCCACCTGATGCGGCGGGGATTTGGCCGGGCCTTGGCCCTGGAAACGGCAACCCGGTTGTGGGCGGAGCTATCGTCTAACCCGCTGGACAGCGATAAAGATGCCAACGGCCAGGAATAAGAATCCCCAGAGGTCAAAGGGGAAACTTCGGAGCATCCAGGTTATTAGAAACGCCGCCGCCACCGTGCCACCGGCAATCCAGGCCAAACCCGTGCCGCGCTTCCGGTTGGCGGCCAGGCTAATCAGTTCTCCAGCAAGGTAGCCAACGCCAAGGGCAAAAGCTGCGGATACAAAGGGGATGCGGCCCAAGAAGCTGGCATTTATAACTCCCCAAACTACCCCGCCGACTACCGCCACCGCCACCGCTGCTGCCAACGCCCTGGCATAATAGCTGGGCGTTACATTAAAAGTGGGCATGGGAGTGGCTTTTCCGCATCCCCGGCAGCGGATCCCCACTGGGGACTGTACCATGCACTGGGGACACACCGGCTTATTGCATCGGCTGCATGAAACGCCGGTTTCTATGTCGGGGTGCCAGTGACACCGCCGCCCCGCTGCGGTCACCGGCTTATTTTGCTGTTCTGCCATCTCAGTCCTTGGTGGGTAGGCAATAAAAACTGCCAGATTATGTTAATATGTCTCGGTGGGGGGCCTGCGGTCAATCCAGTCTTCCCCGCGGTCCATGTCCCGGTCCCGGAACAGCCGATTAAACAGCACCTTGGCCCTGGACAAGTCCTGGGGAAAGGGGCCGCCATTGCCCAACAGGCGCTTGAGCGCCACCAGCGCCAGCACTCCCGCCAGATACCATGCCAGCGAGTTGGGCAACCCCACCGCCAGTGCCAGACCGGGTAAGACCGCCAGGCCAGCCAGCACCCAAACTGCGGAGCTGCGGGTAAGGAGCCAGCCCGCGCCGAAGACCGCCACAAAGGCGCCCAATAACACGGGGGAAAGGACTAGCAGGGCGCCCAAGGCGACTGCGATGCCCCGTCCTCCCTGAAACCCCAGGTAAACCGGCCAGTTATGCCCTGCTATGGCTGCCAGGGACGCCCCCAGCAGCCAGGGCGATGCCAGGTCCAGACCCAGGATATACCGGCCTGCCAGCGCTGGGCCTGCGCCCTTTACCAGCACATCCACCGCAATTAGGGGTGCCAGCCAGGGCTTTCCCACTTGCCGCACCAGGTTGGTGCCGCCCACGTTGCCGCTGCCGTACTGCCGGAGGTCAATCCCCTTCACTAGCCGGGCAATGAAGTAGGCGGTGGGCACTGCCCCAACCAAGTAGGCAAGGATGAAATATCCGGCAGCCACTGGCCAGTGCATTGCGCTATTTTACCGACAGGGACACTATGCACTGACCGGTCTGACAGACACCCCAACACCTTTTGCCCAGGGGCTTTTTATGCACCTTAATGGAGTGTCAAGAAGTGTATTGCTCAACGTGCGCTCGCCCTTCGACAAGCTCGGGGTGAGCGGTTTTCCCCGCTCGTAGAGAGTCCTGTCGAACCACGAGCACCTAACCTTTTTAGACACATTCCAAAGATGTGGGAGCGTTTAGCAGGGTATGCTCATTTGCGGGCGCGCCGCAGCCGGTTGGAGGCAGCTTCCAACCGCTCCACCGTTTCCATAGGGGGGCCAAGAGTGCCCGGCAGAGGTTCACCGGTATTGCCCAGGCCGTGGTAGTCGCTGCCCCCACAAGGAATAAGGTCAAACTTGGCGGCGACCTGGCCCAGGTGGCGCACAGTGTCGGGAGCATACTGGGCATAGTGGACTTCCATGCCCATCAGTCCCACCGCCTTCAACTCAGCCACTTTGCCTTCCAAGTCCGCCAGCTGGGCAGGATGGGCCAGCACCGGCACGCCGCCAATCCTGGTCAGCATCTGCACTGCTTCTTCAGGGGTCATTTTCTCCCGTTCCACGTAGGCCAGGCCGTTGCGGCCCAGGTACTCGGCAAAGGCGTCCCGCGGCTCCTTGAAGTATCCCTTCTCCACCAGCGCCAGGGCAATGTGCGGGCGGCCCACGGAACCGTCTCCGGCAATCTCCTTAACCCGCTCCCACTCCACGTGCAGGCCCAGGGTAGCCAGCTTTGCCACCATTAGACGGCCCCGTTCCAGGCGGGTCTCCCGGAACCGCCGCAGGATTTCCTGGAACTCTCCATCCTGGTAGTCCATAAAATAGCCCAGCATATGGATTTCATCGCCAGGTATATCCGTGCTCAATTCAATCCCTGGGATAATCCGCATATCCGGGAACTCTTTGGCGGCTTGAAATACCTCGGCCAAACCTTCGGTGGTGTCATGGTCCGACACGGAAGCTACCTTGATGCCTTTACCGGCCACCAAACGCACCAGTTCCGTGGGAGTCAACCGGCCATCGGAGGCCAGGGTATGCAAATGCAGGTCAACAACGGCTGCCAATCTAGTTCACCATCCTGTCCAGACGCTGGATTGCCAGGGCTTTGCCGGTCTGTGTGTCCACATCAATCATTACCGAGTTCACCATCACAGGGCCCTCTGCCACTGGCAGCCGCTGGGGCAGCCCGGTGAGGAACCGCTCCAGCACCGCGCCGGAATCGCTGCCGATGACAGAGTTGACCGGCCCGGCCATGCCCACGTCGGTAACGAAGGCGGTGCCCTTGGGCAGAATGCGGGTATCTACTGTGCCAACGTGGGTATGGGTGCCCACTACGGCGCTGGCCCGGCCGTCCAGGTACCAGCCCATAGCTTGCTTTTCCGAGGTGGCTTCCGCGTGAAAGTCCACAAAAATGACCGACGGCGCCTCTGCTCCCCGGACTTCTTCAATTAGCTGGGCAGCTGTACGGAAGGGGCAGTCCAGGGGCTGCATAAACACGCGCCCCATAAGGTTCATAACCATGACCCCGTCCCGCACCAGATAGCCTCGGCCGGGAGCGCCAGGGTAGTTGGCAGGCCGGAGCAGGGGCAGGCCCTGGTCCAGGGCAGGGATAATTTCTTTCTGGTCCCAAATGTGGTTGCCGGAGGTAAGGATGTCTACCCCGCTCTCCAATAGCTCAGCAGCGGTGTCCGTGGTGATGCCAAAGCCGCCGGCAGTGTTTTCTCCGTTGGCGATGACCAGGTCTATGCGGTGCTCCCGCCTCAGGTCCGGCAGGATGCGGCGCACAGCCTGGCGGCCCGGCTTGCCGATGATGTCTCCAATCATCAAAATTCGCAATGACCAACCCCATAATCCAAGGGGGCCACAGGTTCCGGGTACAACCCAGCCCTGGGACCCCTGAGCATTACCAATGGCGCCGGGACTGGGGGCCCCACCAATAGAGGCCCCAGCAACAAATCTACATCTACCGGGCGTACTCCACGTTGCGCGTTTCCCGGATAACCGTCACTTTAATCTGGCCGGGGAAGACCAGGTCTTCCTCAACCTTGCGGGCAATATCCCGGGCCAGCACCGCCGACCCCACATCGTCCAGGTCGTCGGGCTTGACCATCACCCGCACCTCGCGCCCTGCCTGGATGGCGAAGGCGCGCTCCACACCCTTGAAGCTGACCGCGGTGTTTTCCAGGTCCCTGAGCCGTTTGACGTATTGTTCCAGGGACTCTTTCCGGGCACCGGGCCTCGCGGCGCTGATGGCATCCGCGGCGGCGACCAGGAAGGACTCCACCGTCTCATGATCATCGTTGTGGTGTTCCAGGATGGTGGTGCACACGGCGCGGTTGACGCCGTGCTTCTTGGCCAAATCCGCGCCGATTTCGGCGTGAGGACCGGCCACCTCGTGGGTCAGGGCTTTGCCGATATCGTGGAGCAGCCCGCCCATTCGGGCCACCTGGATGTTGGCGCCAACTTCGGCAGCCAGCATCCCAGACAGCAGGGAGACTTCCACCACGTGCTTGAGCACGTTCTCTCCGTAGCTGTACCGGAACTTGAGCTGGCCCAGTAGCCGGATTAACTCCGGGTCCAGGCCGCTGACTCCGGTGTCGAAGGTGGCTTGCTCGCCAGCCTTCCAGATGCTCTGCTCGATTTCCGCGTGGGCGCGCCCCACCATATCCTCTATGCGGGCAGGCTGGATGCGGCCATCGGCGATTAGTTTTTCCAAGGTGAGGCGGGCCACTTCCCGCCGCACGGGGTCAAAGCAGGATACTGTGACTACTTCCGGAGTGTCGTCAATGATGACATCCACGCCGGTGAGGGCTTCCAGGGTGCGAATGTTGCGTCCTTCGCGGCCGATGAGACGCCCTTTCATCTCATCATTGGGCAGGGATACTACAGAAGTGGTGCTCTCCGACACCACGTCGGTGGCTAGCCGGTTAATGGCCAGAGTCAGAACCTGGCGCGCGCGCTCATCCGCGCGGGCCTTATGCTCTTTCTCCAGTTCGTAGTAGCGGCGGGACAGATCATGCTGGGCTTCTTCCTCGCCCCGCTTGACCACCATCTCCCGGGCCTCCGCCACGGACATGCTGGCCACCTTTTCCACGGCCTGCAGCTGTTGGACTTTAAGTTCCTCCAGTTCGGAGAGTGTTTCCTGCACCTGGGATTCCTTTTCCGACAGGCTGTTTTGCTGGCGTTCCAGCTGTTCCGCCTTGCGGTCCAGGTGCTCTTCCCGTTGCAAGTACCGACGCTCCAGCCGGTTTAACTCCTGGCGCTGCTCCTTCACCTCCCGTTCGGCGGTGTTGTGCAACTTCAGGACTTCCTCCTGAGCCGCCAGAAGCAGCTTGCGCTTCTCCTCTTCCGCTTGCGCCAGCACTGACTTGGCCTGCTCTTGTGCGCTCTGCGCCTGCTGGCCATTTTGCTTGGCGCGGAGGGTAAACCAGGCAGCAATACCGACCGCTGCAGCTATCCCTGCGGCCGCCAGGACGGCTAGGACAATGGTGAGAGCTTGCATAGGCTTCACTCCTTCCTTCCGTCTAGTTGGCCGGATAATATAGGTTAGGGGACCTCCTAATTTACTATCGTACCGGGGCACCCAGGGGGTGTCAAGGAGAAGCTTACCACGTTGCCGGAAGTTTGTTTGCCGCAGAATGTCTCACATTCGCTACGTGTCAACTCAAACAAGAATGTTACCGAAGGGCAGATGATTCACTGATCCAGGAATGTTACCGAAGCATTGTTGCCGGGTCCCTGTGATTGGCTGC
>VGZV01000028.1 GCA_016872385.1 SAR202 cluster bacterium
GCCTGCATGCGCAAGCTGCTCACCATTCTCAACTCGATGCTTAAGCATGGTCATGCCTGGAATCCTGGGTTGGCATTGCAAACCCCTTGACATTCAAGACAGTTGCTGAGCTTGTCGAAGGGTGAGCATGGAGATAGTTACGACCATTTAACACGAGCTCTCAGCGACTTTTACACAGATGTCAGTTGTTCCGACTCTTTAATAAGATGAGCGTCACCACTAAAACCGACGGGAGCAGCGCGGCGGAGTCCTGGCGCGCCTCTCCTGCCATCGCCCTGCTGCGGGCCACCCGGCCCAAGCAGTGGATCAAGAACGGCTTGGTTTTCCTGCCATTTATCTTTGCCGTCAACGTGGCCTGGGATTTGGGCAGCCTGGCGCCGGTGCCGGGGTTGCTGCTGCGGCTGGCGGCGCTGTTCCTGGCCTTCTGCGCCCTCTCCGGCGCCACATACTTGCTCAACGACCTGCGTGACCGGGAAGCAGACCAGCTGCACCCGGTGAAGCGGCTGCGGCCCATCGCTTCAGGCCAGGTGGGCGTCGCTGCTGCGCTGGCTGCCATGCTGCTGCTGGCGGCGACGGGACTGGCGGCCATGGCGTTGCTGGACCCGGTGCTGGCCAGCGTGGGCGTGATTTACCTGCTCATCAACATCGGCTATTCGCTGGGGGCCAAGGAACTGGTGCTTATTGACGTGTTTGCCGTCGCCAGTGGCTACGTCATCAGAGTGGCCGCCGGGGCTCTGGCCATTGGCGTGGCTCCCTCGCCCTGGCTGTACGCCACCACCGGCGCGGGGGCTTTGTTCATTGTGCTGGGTCGCCGCTATGCCGAGGTGCGTCTGGCTGGAGACTTTGCCGAGAAACAGCGTTTGGTGCTGCGCCACTATGCCGGGCCGTTCATCAGCCAGCTGCTGAACATCTCCGCCACCACTGCCTGGGTCAGCTATACTGTGTACACGGTGGAAGCCCCCAATCTGCCCAGCAACCACGCCATGCTGCTGACCGTGCCCTTTGTCACCTTCGGGCTGTTCCGCTATCTGTACCTGCTCAACGCCAGCAGCGAAGCCGAGGCCCCGGAGCAGTTGATTGTGCGGGACATTCCGCTGGCGCTGTCTCTCCTGGCGTGGATTGGCGTGTCTGCCCTAGTGTTGCTGCTGAATTGACGAATTGCAATGGGATTTTCGATTCCATCGGTAGGCTCCTTCTCCCCTTGTGGGAGAAGGCTGGGATGAGGGGGATACCCCTCGCCTTAATCCTCTCCCGCAAAGGGAGAGGAAACGGCGCATTTTCAGATAGTGACTGAAATCGCAATCGTTTAAGGAGCATTGCCAATGGCGACCTTGCCCAACTCTTCCAGCCGCCCCCTGGAGGCCCAGGCAGTCCCCCGGCCTGGCACGGCCCGCCGCTCGGTGGTGGCGGTGGTGGCCACCACTCCCCAGACGGTGCTGGCGGACTACCAGCGGGCCATGGTCATGGCGGGCATCCAGCAGCATCTTTCGCCGGACCTGGCGACGCTGCTGAAAATCAACATATCGTGGCAGCACTGGTACCCCGGCTGCTCCACCGCTCCCTGGCAGTTGGAGGGGGTGATTCAGGGCTTGCAAAAGCTGGGCTATAAAGAGCTAATCGGCGCCCACAACGGCACCGTGGTGGTGGACTCCTTTGAGGGCGAGGCCAATAACAAGCATAAAGTAGTGCAAGACCGGTACAATCTGCCCACAGTGCACCTGGACTCGCCGCCCAATCGCTGGGTGGAGTACAAACCCAAGGCCCAGATGCTGGTGCTGGACGACATCTTTCCCGAGGGCATCCAGATACCGGAGATTTTTGCGGGCAAGAACATCGTCCACCTGCCCACCATGAAGACCCACGTCTTCACCACCATGACCGGGGCCATGAAAAACGCCTTTGGCGGCCTGCTGCACCGCAAGCGCCACTGGACCCACTCGGTGATTCACGAGACCCTGGTGGACCTGCTGGCTATCCAGCAAGAGATTCACCCCGGCATCTTTGCGGTGATGGACGGGACCTTTGCCGGCGACGGGCCGGGGCCGCGGGCCATGCGCTGGCACATCAAGAACCGCATCCTGGCCTCGGCGGACCAGGTAGCCATTGACGCCGTGGCGGCCCGCATGATGGGCTTTGACCCGTTAAGCATCAAGTTCATCCGCCTGGCCCACGAGCGGGGCCTGGGCTGCGGCGACGTATCCCAGATAGACGTGGTGGGCGAGGACATCAGCCAGGTGAACTGGAAGTTCTCCGGGGTGGAAAACACCTTTGCCAGCCGGGGCCAGAAGCTGATTTACTGGGGGCCGCTAAAGCCTGTTGAGAAGCTACTGCTGCGCGGCCCCTTTGTGGCCTGGTCCTACATGGCCTCCAACCTGTACCACAACGGCTACTGGCTGAAGACCTACGGACGACGGCGCATCAACGCCGCCCTGAAGACCGAGTGGGGCAAGCTGTTTAGGGAGTATTAGGGGGAGAGAGTGGACTCCGTCACCAACTCCCCCATCTGACATCCCAGCACCCGCGCCAGCGCCACCAGGGTTTCATACCTTGGGGACTGCTCGCCGTTCTCGATGCGCACCAGCGTCACCCTGCCGATGCCCGCGGCGGCGGCCAGGGTCGCTTGGGTTATGCCAGACGCCTCCCGCAGCTCCCGCACCCTGGCGCCCAGCCGTTGCTGCCCCAGCTTGCCTGCCGCTTCCATGCGGGGCCGGTACTCCGCATCGCAGTAATGCCGGGCAAAGTCCCAGGGGATTTCTGCTGCTTCGCCCCTGGCGTTGGTAAGGATGATTTCGTAGGGGTTGGGCAGGTCAATCCCAGCCAAGCTGGACAGTTGCCCAATCTCAGGGATAAGGGCGAAGGGAATTATTCCCCTCTTGCCGTCGGCGAATGTGACTTCAATCCCGTCTTCTCCGGCACGGACTGAGGTCATCATCTTGTCTGCGTTTTTAACCAGGACTGCCAGTGGCGACATATTTACCTTCTGTGAACGCGGTCCCATTCCCGCCGGATAGCTTCGGCGTGTTTCTGGTAGGCGTCCAAGATGCTGCGGTAGCTGCCAGGAGGCGGCTGATCCAGAAACCTGCCATCGTTCAGCGCAATCCGGCAAAGGTCTTCGTTACCAACCCAGATATGGACGTGGGGCGGCTCAAAATCGTTCTCCCGGGTGTTCACCACGAACCTGAACTGTCCCTCCGTTACTACGGTGGGCATATGTTATAGTTCTCCTCGGTCTAGATGGGGTAAATTTCATTGTCCCTTGCTCCTTACTCTAACTTCTTGCTTCTTAACTCTTTAACTTCTGACTTTTAATTTCTTACTTCTTGATGCCCCTCACCCCTCAGTGTGTATGGGGTGAATAATGGGGAGTGTGAAATTAATGTATCATGTGCGATACATCAATGCAATGGGCCTGTTCCACCTCATCCCTCTACTCTGCACGCCACTTGTAATTCCAATCGGCAACCATTTACCTCACTTCTCGCCAGCCATCACTCGGGAATAACCTATCCCCCTGTTCCCACTTTTGCACTATAATGGCGAACGAATTGCGCGTGACTGGGCGCCTATTGAGGAGGGTTCTATGAAGTACGACGTAGTTATTGCAGGCGGCGGAGCGGCCGGGTCGGTGCTGGCCGGCCGGCTGGCGGAACAGACCAATCTGTCCATTCTGCTGCTGGAGGCCGGGCCTGACTACCCCAACATTGACCACCTGCCTGATGACGTGAAGTTCGGCGACACCCGGTATGCGGAAGCCATGGACTCCATTCACAACTGGGCCTTGCGGGGCACCATTACCGAGGAGCAGGGCAAGATCCACGTGGCCCAGGGCAAGGTGATTGGCGGAGGCTCCTCTATCAACGGCCAGGCCATGCAGCGGGGTTTCCCCCAGGACTTTGATAACTGGGCCGCCATGGGCAACACCGAATGGTCATATGACAAGATACTGCCCTTCTACCGGAAGTCGGAGAAGGACGCGGACATCCGGGATGACTACCACGGCGCCGATGGGCCGCTGCCCGTGCGCCGCCGCCAGACCGGCCCCTGGCCGGACGTTCAGAAGGCCTTCCGGGCGGCTTGCACGGCGGCAGGGTACAACCCCGTGGAGGACACCAACGGCGGCAACCCTTCCGGCGTCGGTGTGGCTCCATCCAACAACCTGGATGGTCTTCGGATGAGCACCGCGCTTACGCACCTCTATCCCCAGCGCCACCGCTTGAACCTTACGGTGCGGGGCAAGTGCTACGTCAAAAAGATCCTGTTCAAGGGCTCCCAGGCCGTTGGTCTGGAAGTGGAGAGCGGCGGGGAGACCTTCCAGGTTGAAGCGGACCGCGTGGTGCTGAGCTGCGGGGCTATCCGGTCTCCGCAACTGCTGATGCTTTCGGGCGTTGGGTCTCGGGACCAGCTGCAAAAGTTTGGCATCCCGGTAGTCAAGGAGCTTCCCGGCGTGGGTCAGGGCCTGTGGAACCACCTCAGCGCCCACATCACTTTTAAAGTGAAGGACGGGGTGACCATCACCGGCGGCCCCGATTCCATCCACTTCAGCCTGCACTACACTGCCCAGGGTTCCAAGTACGTTAACGATATGCTGCTGCGCACCACTCCTGTAGTGGATGAGCGGGAGGAACGGGTCCGGGGCGTGCGCACCCAGTACCTGACGGGCAACGTGCCGCCGGAGCGGGCGGCGCGCATTTCCTGCACCCTGGGGCTGCCAGACGGCTCCGGCTATGTGCGGCTGGCCTCTGCCGACCCGGCGGTGCAGCCGGACTTTAACTACTGCTACCTGCAGCACCCCAATGACATGAAGCGCGTCCGGGAGGGCATCCGGTTTGCCGCCAAGCTCTTGCAGTCCGACGCCTACAAGAACGTGGCGGATTTCCGCATCAATCCAACGGATGAAATCCTGAACAATGATGCGGCTTTGGACCGCTGGATACGCCAGACCGTGGGAACCGCCAGGCACGTATCCGGGACCTGCCGCATGGGGCCGGACGGCGACCCCATGTCGGTGGTGGACCAGTACTGCCGGGTCAAGGGCGTCAAGAATCTGTGGGTAGTGGATGCGTCAATCATGCCGCGCATCCCCCGGTCCGGCGGCATCCATGCTACGGTAATTATGGTTGGAGAACGGGTGGTGGACTGGGTGGCGGCTGGCTAGACTGATCTAACAACCGCAGAGAGAGCGCGGAGGACGCGGAGATTTTGGGTCAGTTTGCCGTTGTCTCGGGGGGGTGTGTGACAATTCCCGCTCGTGGTGAGTCCCGACGTATCGGGATCCCGACCAGGTCGGGGCTTGTCGAACCATGAGCGGGCTAAAAGCTACTCATCCTTCGACAAGCTCAGGATGAGCGGGCTGGGTAGACGGCATTTCTCACACAGGCTCTCAGGGGATGTCTGGCGATGTCATTCCGCGCGAAGCGAGGAATCTGGGGTGGGGGATTGGCCCCACCCCAGATGCTTCGTCGTCCCAATGGAATCGGGACTCCTCAGCATGACAGAATTGGGAATGCGGAGATTTCTCACACACTCTCTCGGCAGTCTCCGCGAGCTCTGCGGTGTGCCTGTGGGATGGACGCTCAGCCCTACTTCAGTTCCGCCACGCTGAACACCACGTGGAACTTTAGGCAGTAGATGACTGCGCTTTGTATTGCCTCCGGATTGACGGCGCTGGGAATAGAGTAGTTCTGGCTGCCGATGTTCCCCTTGAGCGTTCCCAGGTCAAAGTAGGCCGCGTTCCCCTGCACAAAGCGGTTCTTGGGGTCCGCCTCCGTGGACAGGATCACATGCAGGTCCGGGCCGTTGGTCACCCGGAACTCCTCCAGGCGCAGCAGCAAGGAGCCGTCGGTATTCCGGTAAATAGTAGCCTGGCCGCTGCCCTTGTGGAAGCTGTCGGCATCCCGGAAGGTTCCGGCCTTCAGGCGTGCCGGGGCGGCCATGCCGCCAGGAGTCATGGTCCCCATCATCCCGCCGCCGGGCATCTGGGGCGTCATGGGCATAGCCGTGCCGGTCGTTGGCGGCATGGCGGTCATGCCAGGGTCCGTAGTGCCCATCATGCCGGGCATAGGCTCCATCACTTCCTGGTTCTTGGCCGCCATTTCCGCCATCTGCTGCTCCGCCTGGGCTTGGGTCATGCCCGGCGGGACAACGGCGCCTGCGGACAGGGGAAACTCCTCGTTCACCGTCTTGTTTATGAACAGGGGCGACAGCAGCCACCAGCCAATGGCGATAGCAGGAATAAGAACTACAATGACTATGCCGATAATCAGGGGCTTGCGGCGCGACATGGGCACCTCCTTCAACGGACAGGGTTACGGGAATTCTCCCCCTTGCCAAGGGAGAGATACAGAGGGAGTGGAGACGACCCCTCCTAACCTCCCCTTGGTAAGGGGAGGGATTAGTGAAGTCAGCCAGTCTCAGCCCAGGAACTGACGCCGGGCTTCTTCCGTGGCTCGCTGGTAGACATCCTGGAAGGACAAGCCCCGTTCCAGGGCGACGCGCCGGCAGTCTTCAAACTCCGGCGCGGCGGCCACCACGCTTTCACCCACCCACTTTAACTTTACGCTGATGTCGCCCAGACTGGATTTCAGGGTCACGTTCTCCCGACGGGCCACGTACCGCTCCACGGAACGGGTGCGCACCCCCAGGGTGGTAGTCTCCCGCAGAATCAGCTCCACCGCGGCAGCCTCCAGCCGGGCAGGCACCAGGGCGGAAAGGATCACGCCGGGCCGGTTCTTTTTCATCTGGATGGGCGCGTGCCACACGTCCAGCGCCCCCAGGTCAAAAAGCCGTTCCTGGACGTAGCCCAGCAGCATTCCCGTGGCATCATCAACGTTGGTCTCCAGCAGCGCCACGCCGCCCTGCCGCGGGGCAGCCACGGTTTCCAGTCCCTGGGCTGGCTCCGGGATCTCGCCCAGCCAGACCCGCACGGCGTTGGGGAAGCCCGCCGGGTCGCGGGCGCCCAGGCCGATGCCGACGCTCCGCACTGACATGGCCGGGCGCTGGAATTGGGCCAGGGTGGTGATGATGGCCGCGCCGGTGGGAGTGGTCAGTTCCCCCGCGCCCTGGAAAGTCGGCTGGTCAGCGGCCACCGGCGCGCCGGACATGGCGATTAGTTCCAGGGTGGCTGGGGCTGGGTTGGGATAGCCGCCGGGCCGCCGGGGGGGCGCAGATTCGCCTAGCACCAGGGGCGCGGCAAACACTTGCTTCACCCCCAGATGTTCCAGTCCAATGGCAAAGCCCGCCACGTCAATCAGGGTGTCTATGCTGCCCAGCTCTTCCAGTTCCAGCGCGTCCATGCCCTGGCCGTGGACGCGGCTTTCCGCCTCCCACAGCGCCCGCAGCACCTTTCCGGCCCGCTCTTTAACGCCCTGGTACAGGCCACTGCCCTCTACCATTGCCAGCAACGCCCTGGGGGAGTGGCGCGTGGCGTCCGCCAGCGCTACTTTCAGGCAAGTGCCCCGCATTTCGCGGCGGGTCTCCTGGGAGGCGGACAGGGAATATCCCGCCAGCCCCAGCTTGGCCAGCTCCCGCTGGAGGGCATCCAGAGGCAGGCCCAGGTCAAGGAGCGCGCCCAGCAGCATGTCGCCGCTGGCCCCGCCAATGGGCTGTATGTATGCTGCTAGCATCTTGGTCTCTTTTGAGCCTGAGAGTATGTGACGTCTGTGTCTAGGAGGGCGTGGTGAACTTGAAAGGGTGTGGCTTGTTTCATCTCTTGACAGCCCAATTCCATGCGGCAACTCTCTCGGGCCTGTCTGCATTTCTTGTCTGTCTATTTGGGAATGACTTGGTTTAATGTGTCGTGAAAAGCCTCAACAGCTAGTGGTTTGGACATTGGACCCAAGTTTGCGGAGATAACTGCCCAGAGCTCTGGATCGACGAGCTTACTCATCTGTCCTAAAAATGCCGCGTCCGGTAGCCCGGATACAATGCGGCTGATTAGCTCCGGCATTTCTTGGTTGAGTATAGCGGTGCCATGCAAAACTGTGCCGTGATGGGATTGATAAAGTCCACACGCGGCTGCAAGAACAGACGGCACAAGTTGGTTCTCTAACCAGAAACGCGCTTGCCATTCAAGCGAGATTTGCGCTTCGTGACTTCGACCCGACTCTTCAAGTTCAGTGATCACTTTGATGCACTCGTTTATACTGTCCCTGACTAGTTGTGCCAGGGCACTGACATGTTCTGTGTTGGCATCGCTTGCCATCGTAATCACCCCTTTTTCTGCATTGTGGGTATCTCATTCTGGCTCTGCTGGTTCGGGAGATGAGTCACCTTCAACCCATCATTCAGGCTGCCGGAGCGCAGCCCCGCCAGGTCCAGGGACACCCACAGGTAGCCCAACTTTTTCAGGTGGGCCGTAATCTCCTGGCGGCGGGCAAAGGCCAGCTCCATCTCCGCCTCGCCCACCTCCAGGCGGCACAGCTTGTCGTGGTGGCGGGCGCGCACCTCCCGCAAGCCCAGGCCCCGCAAGTAGTCCTCGGCCCGCTCAATTTTCAACAGGGTTTCAATGGTCACCGGCGTGCCGTAGGGGATGCGGGAGGATAGGCACGGCTGGGCGGGCTTGTCCCAGATGGGGAGGTCCAGCATTCGCGCCACCTGCCGCACCGCGGCCTTGTCCAGGCCCGCCTCCACCAAGGGGCTGCGTACGCGGTGTTCCGATGCGGCTTGCAGGCCGGGGCGGAAGTCCCCCAGGTCGTCGGCGTTGGTGCCGCTGGCCACCCAGGCGTAGCCTTCGGCCTGGGCCAGTTTACATAAATCTGCGTAAAGTTCGGTCTTGCAGAAGTAGCAGCGCTGGGGCGAGTTGGCCACGTAGCCTTCCCGGGCCATTTCCTGGGTGTGGATGGTCCGGTGGGCAAACCCAAAGCGACGGGCCAGGGATGTGGCTTCCTCCAGCTCCCTCGCCGCCAGGGCCGGTGAGACGGCGGTCACGGCCAGGGCCTTGCTGCCCAGGGCGCGGTGGGCCGCCACCGCCACCAGGGCGCTGTCCACGCCGCCGGAGTAGGCCACCACCACCGATGCCATGTCCCGCAGGATGTCTTCCAGTTTGGACAGACGTTTCTGTGTGGAGGAATCGTCCAGCGGCTGCTTTGCTGTGGGCATCTGCGCTCCCGTGCCTGTGATTGTAAATGGTAAGATGAGTTGGTTGCCTGCCCCATTTTATATCGGCCAGGCGGGTTGAGGAAGGGAACGTGACTTTTCAGAGCATCAGCGCCGTCACTTTGGCGGTGCAGGACATGGCCCGCGCCCTGGCCTTTTACCGGGATCAGCTGGAGATGCCCTTGCGCTACGGCGACGCCGAGTCGGAGTTCTGCTCCTTCCGGGTAGGCCAGGGCTACTTGAACCTGGTGCTGGCTCCGGCGGGCGGCTGGTCATGGTGGGGCCGGGTGATTTTTTACGTGGACGACGTGGACGCCCTGCACCAGCGGCTGACGGAAGCGGGCGTGCCCGGCATTGAAGCGCCGCCGAAGGATGCTTCCTGGGGGGAGCGGTACTTTCATGTTACCGACCCCGACGGCCACGAGTTGAGTTTTGCCCGGCCGTTAGCCGCGTAGGGGCACTGCTGGCGCGTCCTAACTCGACGAGGACGGGCATAATGACCCAGCAGTCTGTGCCGCCAAGGGTGCTGGTTTGCTTCAGGCATCGGCGTTCCGGCTCAAGCCGGAACCCAGCAACATGCAACTACCTGTAGCGATTGTGGACTCCGGCTTTCGCCGGTGTGACGGATAGATTCCCCTTCTCCCGCACTGCAAACCGGACCATTATCCTAATTAGGCCAGCCCCTTCACAAAGTGCAACCCACATACCTGGCCGTACTTCTCCTGCCCCACCTGCTGGTAGCCGTGCTTGCGGTACATGGCAATGGCGGGAACCAGCAGGGTCACGGTGGTCAGGCGAATCTGGCGGTAGCCCTGCTCCCGGCAGAACTGCTCTGCGGTATCCAGCAGCTGGCCGCCAATACCCTGGCGGCGCTGCCCGGTGGCTACGCTCATACGGCGCAGCTCGGCCTCTGTTTCGCTGCGCCGCTGGATTCCCACGGTGCCCGCCACAGCGCCAGCCAGTTCCGCCACCCAAAAGTGGCCGCCTGGATTGCTCAAGTAGTGGCGTGGGATGTCCGCCATATCGTCGGAGAGCGAGTGCTGCACGTAGGCGGACACCGCCTCCTGCAGGTCACCGGCAAAGTCCATTAACGAGCGGGCAAACAACTGGCGCACTGCCTGGTGGTCGGCAGAATGAAAAGTGCGGATGTTTAACGTGTCCATGAGGATTTGACCTCAATTGTAGCAGTTGCTTCAAGGTAAAATCCCATTAGCCCTCTTTCGCAAAGGAGGTTGGGGAATTTCATTTCTGTGCGGAACTACGTCCCATTGTCCTGGCAGCGGCCCAGAGTCGTTTCATTTTCCAGGAAATGCTGGTCGAGTAGTCCCGACGGTGTCGGGACGTATTGAGACCATGTTACTGTTGATTTCGATACGTCCCGATAAAATCGGGACTACTCAATCAACAATGTATTCCTCGTATTGCTCTCAGGCCTGAGAATGAAACAGCCATGACCGCCGCCTTGCCCCAGTTGACAACCCGCCTTGCCTACCGCATATTTTTATATTGGCAATTTCTATATAACAATTGCTGGCCCAGGCCTAACGTCCGTCCCGGCAGGGGAGGCGCAGGCAGGCCAGTGCCAGGAGGCATTAGACAATGGCGGACAAGCAACTAGCTTTTGACCAGGACGCCCACCAGGCCCTGATGCGGGGCGTGGACCAGATTGGCCGCGTGGTGGGGCTAACTCTGGGCCCCAGCGGCCGCAACGTGCTGCTCAACCGCATGTGGGCTATGCCCGTGGTCTGCAGCGACGGCGTGACCATTGCCAAGGAGATGGAGCTGCCCAATCCCTACGAAAACATTGGCGCACAGTTGATTAAAGAAGCCGCATCCAAGACCAACGACATGGTGGGCGACGGCACGACCACTTCTATGGTATTGGCCCAGGCCATGGCCCATGCCGGTTTCACCAACCTGGCGGCAGGGGCCAACGGCATAGAGATTAAGGCGGGCATGGACCAGGCCGCCGCCGCCGTGATTGCCGAGCTAAAGAATATGGCAGTGCCCGTCTCTGGCAAAGAACAGATTAACCGCGTGGCGGCCCTCTCCTCCCACGAAGAAAGCATTGCCGGGCTGCTGGCCGAAGCCATGGACAAGGTGGGCAAGGAAGGCGTCATCACTGTGGAAGAGTCCAAGTCCATGCAGGACGAGTTGAACTTTGTGGAGGGGATGAGAATTGACCGGGGATACCTCTCCCCCTACTTTGTCACCAACCCCCAGCGCATGGATGTGACCCTGGACGAGCCCATGTTCCTGCTCACCGACCAGAAAATTGGTGCCATTGCCGACATTGTGCCCACCCTGGAAAAGGTGGTTATGGCTGGGCGGCGTCCCCTGGTCATCATCGCCGAAGATGTTACCGGTGAGGCCCTGGCCGCCCTGGTGGTCAACAGGCTGCGGGGCGCCATCCAGTGTGTCGCCATCAAGGCCCCTGGCTTCGGCGACCGCCGCAAAGCCATCCTGGAAGACATGGCCGTCCTCACTGGCGCCACGGTCATCAGCACCGATACCGGCCTGAAGCTGGAATCAGTGCAGGTCCAGCACCTGGGTTCGGCCCGGCGTCTGGTGGCCCAGAAGGACGAGTCCACCATCATTGAGGGCCGCGGCTCTGAGCAGGCCATTGAGCGCCGGGTGGAACAGATCCGGGTGCAGATTCAGGAAACTACCTCGGACTACGACCGGGAGAAGCTGCAAGAGCGGCTGGCCGCCCTGGTGGGAGGCGTGGCGGTCCTCAAGGTGGGCGCCGCCACCGAGCCCGAGCTGCACGAGCGCAAGTCCCGCACGGAAGACGCCCTGGCCGCCACCCGCGCCGCCGTGGAAGAGGGCATTGTACCCGGCGGCGGCACTGCCCTGGTCCGCACGGAGCACGTGCTGAGGGACCTGGAAAAGTCCCTCACTGGAGACCGGGCGCTGGGCGTGCGCATTGTCAGACAGGCCCTCAGCGCGCCGCTGATTCTTATTTCCGATAACGCAGGTCACACGGGTAAAGTAGTGCTGGAGAAGGTCAGGGAGGGGGAGGGGGACTGGGGCTTTGACGCCGATAAGGGCGTTTATTGCCACCTGATTCAGAGCGGGATTGTGGACCCCGTGAAAGTGGTGCGTAATGCTCTGCAAAACGCGGTCAGCGTGGCGGGCATGATGCTCACTACCCGGGGTATGATCACGGAAATCCCTGTGTTCAAGCCCCTGCCCGCCGACGTCAAGGACTTCATGCACGACTAGCCGGGGGAGCCAGTTCCTATCTCTCTGGAACCATGCAGACGCAGGGGCAGGTTTGAAACCTGCCCCTGCTTCAATGAATGACATCCTCCCAATCCACAGACAATTCCAACGAGGCAAGTTCATGCCCCACGGCGTCCTGGACCGGGCAACCATTCAAGCCCTGGCGCTGGGCAATCCTCCGCTGCTGGAGGAGTACCTGTCGCTGGAAGAGCAGCTCCAGCCCAACGGGGTGGACCTTACCCTGCGGCAAGTGGCGCGCCTGGCGTCCGCGGGCTGGATGGGGAGCGCGGCGGCGGAGCGCAGTATTTCAGAAGCTGTTATCCTGGAGTTTGACCGCGGCGGATGGGTGTCGCTGTCGCCGGGGCCGTACCTGGTCACTTTTAACGAAGTGGTGAACCTGCCCCTGGGCTTGATGGCCCTGGGCCGCACCCGCTCCAGCCTGCTGCGCAGCGGGGTAAGCCTGCACACCGCGGTCTGGGACGCGGGCTACCGGGGCCGTTCCCAGTCGCTAATGGTGGTGCACCACCCACTGGGCTACCGGCTCCAGCGGGGAGCGCGGATAATGCAACTGGTGTTCCTGTCCCTCACCCGCGCCGACTCTCAGGGATACTTGGGCCGGTTTCTGGGGGAGAATTTGTAGCCCCTTACCCCCAGATTTTCCACCAGGGCTTGGAAGCTGCCTGCGCCGGTGCTGGCGCCGGTGCATGATACTCCTGGGCGGGCGGCGCTTCCACCACCGCTGCTTTGGGCTGGGCAGAGGACATCACTTCTGTCACCATCTTCTCCGGTGCAGGGGCAGGCAGCATGGCCCGGCTCAGGTGTTCCTGGCTGGTCTGGAGCAGCACGTGCAGTTCCCTAATCTGCCGGTCTTTCTCCTCCAGCTGCCGGTCCTTTTCCTTCAGCTGGCCCTGCAAGGCGTCGGCCAACTGGGACAACATGGCGGAAATCTCTTCGGACCAACCATCCCTGGAGCTGGGCAGGGCGCTGGCCAGGCTGGCGATGGCCTCGTCGGCGATCTCGTAGCGGGGCGGCTCGCCCACCAACTGGGCGGGCAGGCTGCCGTCCTTGATGCGGCGGCGGACCGTCTTTTCCGAGACTCCCAGGACGTTGGCGGCTTCTGAAATGGTGGTCATGGGCTGGCTTAACCTCTCTTGAAAAATGGATTGTTGAGCTATTCTAGGCAGGTCGCCCTGCTGGGATTCAAGGGAAATGGCCCGCTGAATTGACGAGTTTGTGGGATAATGCCGGTGAGCCGCCATGTCCAGCATTGAGTCCCTTGTCAAGAACTACGCCCTGGAGCTGGGGTTTGACCTGGCCGGGATAACTTCGGCCCAGGAATTTGACCGGGATGGGGCTGTTGCTCTGGAACGCATCCGGGATGGGCGCATGTCCGGCCTGCCCTGGTACACGGAAGCGCGGGTCCAGCGGGGGATGCGGCCCCAGGAGCTTCTGCCCGGCGCCAGGTCCATCATCTGCTTGGGCCTTAACTACTATCCGCCAGACAACCTTGAAGAATCGCCCCAGGAACTGACTGGCCGGGTGGCCCGCTATGCCCGGGGCCGGGATTACCATGCCTTGATGAAGCGGCGTATGCGGGCCTATGTAACCGGCCTGGCCCAGCGGCTGGGCATGGCTGTGGCGGCCCGCTGGTACGTGGACGACGGCCCCATGCTGGACCGGGCAGCGGCGGCGCGGGCGGGGCTGGGCTGGTTCGGCAAGAACACCAACATCCTCACCAGCAGCCACGGTTCGTGGGTATTGCTGGGCCAGGTGGTCGCCGACCTGGAACTGACCCCCGACGCCGCCAGCCGCAAGTCCTGCGGCGCTTGCACCCGCTGCATCCCCGCCTGTCCCACAGGAGCCATCGTTGCTCCTTACGTGGTGGACAACACCCGCTGTATTTCTTACTTGACCATTGAGAGCCGCGGCCCAATCCCCAGGGAACTGCGGCCCCTGATGCAGGACTGGGTCTTTGGCTGCGACCTGTGCCAGGAGGTTTGCCCCGTCAATCGCAAGGCGCAGCCCACGGGCGAACCTGCCTTTGGCCGCAAAGACCTGGCCTTGCTGGACCTGATTAACTTGCTTGCCCTGACCGAGGAAGAGTTCCGGCAGCGTTTCCAGGGCACGCCCATCATGCGGGCCAAACGGGTTGGCATGCAGCGCAACGCCTGTGTGGCCCTGGGCAACAGCCGCAGCACGGATGCGGTGCCGGTCCTGTCCTGTGCTCTGGATTCCGCCGAGCCGCTGGTGCGGGGCCACGCCGCCTGGGCCTTGGGGCGCATCGGCGGGACGGCGGCGCAAGCCGCTCTGGAGCAAGCCCTGGGGCAAGAGCAGGATGCTTGGGTGTTGGAGGAGATAGAGCTGGCGCTGGAGGAAAGGGGAACAGGCGCCAAATCCCCCCAATTCCCCATTGCAAAGGGGGGCCAGGAGGAATTCCTCCGCGCCGCAACCAGTCAGGTTGTGTTCCATACCCCTGGGGAAGGATAGGCTATGCCATGCCAGGCCGCATTTTTCTAGCCAACGTGGGGGCCAACGCCGCCCATCCCTTTGCCAGTCCCATCTTCAGCGATGGCGCGTTTGAGGTGCTGCCCATCCCCGAAGCCTGGAATTTGCCAGGGGACAGCCTGGTGCGGTATGGGATGCTGCGCTCCTTCTACCGCCCGGAGGATGACCTGCGCCAGTACCTGCCCCGGCGCTGGTGGGACTGGCCCTGCCACGCTGACCCGGAGTTTTACACATATACCTACGGGGACGATTGCCAGACCGCGCCCAGGGCGGCGGCCCTGCGGGCTATGGCTCCCGGCGATTACATATTTTTCATCGTGCGGCTGGTGGAGCGCCGTGGCGAAAGGGCTAGGGGAATAGCGGGGTTTTACTTTATTGGCTATCTGGAAGTGGCAGAGGTGCTGGCCTCGGTGGCGGCCAGACCTGCGGCGGAGGAAATGGCGCGGTTTGGCAGCAATGCCCACATTCGCCGCGCCCTGGCGGATGAGCTGCTGTGGAACCGTTTCTGGGTGTTCAAAGGCTCAGCCCAGTCCCGTAGGTTTCAGCGGGCCGTGCCGGTGACCCAAACGCTGGCGCGCCGCATCTTCCGCACGGCCGCGGGAGGAGCATGGCAGTGGGACGGGAAGCGGTCTGTGTTGCAGACCATTGGCTCTTACACCCGGAGCTGCCGGTGCATCATTGACTCGGCCCAGCCGGACGGGGCGGAGCGGGCTGCCGATCTCTGGGAAGCAGTGGCCGCGTCGGCGGGGCCGGGGGCGGTGCCTACCCTTCGTCCTCTGGGAAAACCTCTCCCCGGTACTCCCGGCCCAACTTGAGCTTTTTCATCTCTTCTTCAATCAGGAAAAAGTCCCGCTTGGGCAACAGGTGCAAGTTGCCCTGAAAGGCCATGTACCAGTTCTCTGGCGGCCAGCGCCGCACATAGTCCAGACGGTGAGCCAGCATATTGGCATCAATATATTGCCCTTCATCCAGGACTATCTCTGGCTTGATGCGCATCCGGTAGGGCCAGGTGGAGTTGCCCTCGTTGCGCCAGATTTGAGTTTCTTCCTCAAAATAGCCGGAGGTTAAAGTAGCGGTGGCAGTGAAGCAGCGGATGCCGGAAACGTAGTAGAGCAGCCGGTCTCCCGCTTCCACCCGCTGGACTTTGCGGCGGTGCTGGGCCTTGAGACCCTGCACCGTGAAACCCATTTGGCGGGTAATGGAGAAATTCTCAGGATTGCAAACAACCATCCAGAAATTGCGAGGCATAGCCCACCTCGGCGTGGCTTACATTGAGCGAAAGCGGCCCCTTTTGTCAGGCCGTTTCTTTAATTCTACCATTCCGAGGCTGAGTCATGAACTCGGAAAATGTTAGCGATGCCGGGATTCTCGTCCCGCACTGCCGGCCCGCTCGCCCTGGTCCAGCCAGCCTTGCTGAGAGGCTGGGCCGGTGAGCCATTATTGGAGTCCCTCCTGGCGTTCTGTGGGGACTTCAATGCCCAAGCCATCGGCCAACCGGTTTACAAAGTTAAAGCAGCAGGTGATGAGAACTACCGAAAGTATCTGGTCGTCATCCAGGCCCAGGCCCCGCAGTTCCTGAATGTCATATTCAGTCATGCTGGAAGGGTCCCTGGTGAGTTTCACCGCGAACTCCAGCATACCCCGGGTTTGGGGGTCCAGGTCCGCCTGGGTGTAGTCGTGCATGACGTGGCTAGCCAGGTTGGGGTCGCCGGACTGGGCACGGAGCGACGCTCCGTGAGAGAGCGTTCAAAACTGGCATCGGTTGGCGGAGGACACCGCCACGGCAATGGCTTCTTCCTGGGTTGAGGTGAGGGCCGATGCGCCAAAGGTGATGGCCTTTTGCATGTTGGCACCCGCATACATGGCCTGCGGATTAATGGACATGGACTTGTTAATCCGGCTGCGGCGCAACAGCAGCGACACGGGCAGCGTAGCCTTTAAGCTGCTCCACCGCCCCATAATGATTTTTCGCCATCCCACTGGCTCTTGTTGGATCCAGGACATGAGTGTACCCCCGTAAGCGGAAACTTCGCTGTTTCAGCGGCTTTGGTCTTGTTGCAATAAAGTTAGAGAACCTCTTGGCTCACTATTCTGGGTTCAGACGGGCTTTGCCCAAAATGTCATTCTGAGTCCCGATTGCATCGGAACGAAGAATCTAAAATCCTGGCATTTTAGACCCTTCGTCCTTCAGCCGAAGGACTCAGGGTGACAATAACTGTATGCAAAACGTTACTGACTATCTAAATCCATACTTTTTGGGCAAGGCCGGTTCAGACGGAAAAAACTTGCCTGTACAATACCCTGGTTTGGATACGCTGGTGAAATCGAGGCCTTGAGCAATTGACCTGGCGGCGCCATCCAGTAATTATAAGTGCACCACTGGTATGGTTACCTGGGTGTTACCTCACCTGGCGCTACGAAGAACGCACTCTGGGGGAGTCAATCTTAAAATGCGGGCCGGGAACTAAATTCGGCCCTGGTTAAGTGGCCCAAGCGGTGGCCGGCTTTTCTAGCCTGGCCAATAAAATCCTAACGGATATGTGGCCTGGTTTAAACCGCGCTGCTGTCTGCTACTCCTTCCATATCCCCGGGTCAGCCGCCTGGGCCGCCACGTACATGTTGTCCTGGTACCAGTAGAAGTTGGGTGTGGGAATTTCGTCCGGCTCGGAGTCGGACCCAAACTTTACCTTGGTCACGTTGCCGGGAATGCTGGAGTAGGTAGTGGTTATGGAGGTAGCCGCCCCTGGCACCAGTGGGTTGCCATCCAGGTCGGTAACCCAGAGAGTCACCTTCGCATTGTTCCCCGTGGGGGTATGCAGACGAAGGGCAATCCACTTGCCGGTCACAATGGGAATCCCGCTGTTGGCCTCCTGGGTGCCAAAAAAGATGCGGTTATACCTTTCGGTTGGCGCAACGGCGCCGGGCGCAGGCTGGGAAAGGTAAATGTACGGCCCTGCGGTGGCGCTGCCCTGGGAGCCATTGATTAACATCCGGGCCACTCCGGGGCCGCCATTGAAGGCCACGGGGAAGTAGTAGAGAGCGCCAAACCAGCAGTCCCCGGCGCCGCAGAGGTACGGTTCGCCAGGGCCGCTGGCGAAAATAAAGCCGTGGTGTTCCCCATTGTTCGGCTTGTATGTGTAGGCGTAGTGCTTCAAAATCCGGCCTCGCCTGGTGCCCAGGGGGTCATCCAGCACCTGCACCTCGGACTCGTACACTATGTCCTTGTCGTTCTGCCCGCAAGGACTGGGGTTGATGAACGCCTGGTAAGTCCGGTAGCTCTGGGCCCCGCCGTTGCACGAGTCCAAGTACGTGCCGGTAGGGATGGGCACCACCGAGTCCAGATTAGTCTTTTTGGTAAAAGCTATTTTGCTGGTGGAAGTCCCTGCGGTTGGGGTCGGCGCTGCCGGAGCAGGTGTTGGCGTTGCCGTGGGCAGCGCGGGCGCGGGCGTGGGAGTGGGAGTCCTGGTTGCCGTGGGCGCTGCTGGCTGCGGAGTTGGCGTGGCAGCGGTAGCCGTAGCCGTCGGTGCAGTGGCGGGCGTCGGCGTCGCCACGGGCAAAACTGGGCGGGGCGTAGCTGTGGCAGCCGCCGTGGGCGCAGGAATGGCAGTCCGGGTGGGCGTGGGCAACGCCGGCGGCAGAGTTGGTAAAGAGGTGGGAACAGGACTGGCAGTCGCTGCCGAAGGCGGAGGCAGTGTGCTGGTTCCGCCAGCGGGCTGTGGCACGGGCGTTGCGGTGCTGGTGGGCGCAACGGGCTGATTGCACGCCAGCGCCAGGGTAAAGATGATGACCAGCAGTCCCGCCGGCTGCATTCCTCTTAGTATTTGCTTCAGCATTGATATTCCTCAAAATACCACAGGACACAGCTTCTGCCACTGGGGGAGCTTGTGGCATTCTAGCACCCAGTCAACTTAATTCTGGAACTGTCATTCCGAGCGAAGCGAGGAATCTGGCGTAGCGGGGGTAGCCCCTCCCCAGATTCTTCGGTCGCTACGCTCCCTCAGAATGACATCCAAAATAATGTTGACTGAGTACTAATGCAGTGCCGGACTATTAGACGCCGCACGGAAATGGCCGGCGCCTCCCCTGGCCAGGGTTGGTTCATTCTCGGTGGGGGCAGGGGCAGACTGGAGCCTGCCCTGAGTCAACCGAAAGGTGTCTGCCCTGTGGACAGAAGGTTTGACGAGGACGCATCCCGACTGGCCGGGACGCCCCTACAGGAATGTGGAGGATGAAACGGCCCTGTCCCTCGCCAGGGGCCATTGTCCTTGTTCAAGCGGTGTTGTAACATCACACAGTTGCAGCGATTACTCACGCGCGGGCGGCGCACCAGCAAACTGGAGGCAGAGCAGCTATGCGATCACGGGCAGCTAGAGAGCGGGACATCGCCATTGTGGGCGTGGCGGAATCAGACCAGATGGGCACGGTGCCCAACAAATCGTCTTTGCAGCACCATGCCGAGGCGGCCTACAATGCCCTGGAGGATGCCGGCCTCAAAAAGAGCGACGTGAACGGCCTGCTCACGGCGGGCTTCTCCACCCTGGCCACCGCCGAATACATGGGCATCCAGCCCACCTTTACCGACAGCACTTCCGTGGGCGGTTCCTCCTTTGTGATTCACGTGGCCCACGCCGCCGCCGCCATCCGCGCCGGTTACTGCGACGTGGCATTGATTACCCACGGCCAGGCGGGGCGCTCCACCCGTGCCCGGGTGCCGGTGGACGGCAACCTGCCGGTGGCCCAGTATGAGAACCCCTACGGCATGATTGGCCAGCCCATCAATTACGCCATGGCCTGCACCCGCTACATGCACGAGTATGGCGAGGACCGCACCCGCCAGGGCATGGCGGAGATTGCCGTGGCCACCCGCAAGTGGGCCAACCTGAACCCCAAGGCGGTGATGCACGACACGCCCATGAGCTTTGATGAGTACCACAACTCGCGCTATGTGGCCTGGCCCTTCCACCTGCCTGACTGCTGCCTGGTCACCGACTCCGGAGCCGCCATCATCGTGACCACCGCCGAGCGCGCCCGCAGCTGCCGCAAGAAGCCGGTGTGGGTGCTGGGCGCGGCGGAAGGCCATGACCACGGCATCATCAGCATGATGCCATCCTTCACCTCCATGATTGCCCGGGAGACTGGCCCCAAGGCCCTGGCGCGGGCGGGCGTGACCCACCGCGACCTGGACCTGACCATGATTTACGACTCCTTCACCTACACGGTGATGCTGACCCTGGAGGGCCTGGGCTTCTGCAAGCCTGGTGAAGCTGCAGACTTTGTGGCCAACCAGCGTACTGCGCCGGGGGGCGATTTCCCCCTGAACACCAGCGGCGGCGGGCTGTCCTACACCCATCCGGGCATGTACGGCAGCTTCCTGCTGGTGGAGGCCACCCGCCAACTGCGGGGCGAATGCGGCCCCCGCCAGGTGCACCACCACAGCAATCCCCAGGGAGACCCCAAGCTGGCCCTGGTCAACGGCACCGGCGGCGCGCTGTCCTCCACCGGCACCGTGGTGCTGGCTACCGATTAAGGGCTGCTTGCGTGGTTATCTGTAGTTATCTGCTGATTCGTGCATTAAAATTTAATCAGTGTGGGCCGTTACCCCTCACCTCTGTCCTCTCCCACAAGGGGAGAGGATGAGAGCTAATCTCCTTTCCCATCGAGGGTGAGGGTGGAAGTTTAGCTGGTTATGCAAGAGTCAGTGAACCGCTCTTGGTGAGCTTGTCGAACCAAGAGCGGTCCTTCAGCCAAAGGACGCCCCCTTCGACAAGCTCAGGGTGAGCGGGACCAAATTCAGCTTGGCGGCCCGTGCAAGGCTCTACATAATAAATATGGACATCGCAATCATCGGACAGCCCCAGAGCGGCAAGACTACCCTGTTCAACGCCCTGACCCGCGGCAAGGCCGACACCACCGGCGGCGCAGGCAACGAGATGCACGTGGGTGTGGTGAAGGTGCCCGACCCGCGCCTGGACACGCTGGCCAAGATTTACAAGCCCAAGAAGGTGACTCCTGCGGAAATCAAATACTGGGACTTGCCCGGCCCGGAGTCGCTGGCCAAGTCCCAGGGCATTGGCGGGAGGTTCCGCAACACCCTGCAGGCCGCCGATGCCTATCTGCTGGTGGTGCGGTCCTTCACCAACCCGGCGGTGCCCCATCCCCAGGGCAATGTTGACCCCAAGCGCGACCTGCTGGCCATGCTGTCGGAGCTGGCTTTTGCCGACCTGGAGGCGCTGGAGCGCACCGCCACCCGCCTGGAGGACGGCATCAAGAAGGCCAAGCCCGCCGAACGGCCCGTGCTAATCCGGCAGCAGGAGGCGGTGCAAAAGGTGCGCCAGGGCATCGAGGCGGACACGCCCCTGCGCCGCCAGACCCTTACCGAGTCCGAATCTGCGGCCATGACCAACTACCAGTTGCTCACCGGCAAGCCCGTCATTGTGGTGTTCAACACCGACGAGTCGGGGCCGGAGCTGTCCTTCAACGGCCTGGGCGTGGACCCGGCGGTCACCGCCGGTCTGGGGCAGGTCAACGCCTGCGCCCGGCTGGAGGCGGAGCTGGCCCTGATGTCCGATGCCGAGGAGAAGGAGTTTCGCCAGGCTCTGGGCCAGGGGGAACCGGCCCGGGACCGGGTAATCCAGGTCAGCTACCAGACCCTGGGGCTGATTTCTTTCCTCACCGTGGGCGAGGACGAGGTGCGGGCCTGGAGCATCCGGGACGGCCTGCCCGCCCAGCAGGCGGCGGGGACCATTCACACCGACTTTACCCGCGGCTTTATCCGCGCCGAGGTTATCCCCTACGATGACCTGGTGCGCTGCGGCAGCACCGCCCAGGGCCGCAAGGAAGGGGTGCTCCGCTCGGAAGGCAAGACCTACCCTGTGAAGGACGGGGACGTGATTAACTTCCTGGTGAACGTGTAACGTGGGTCATCCCGCATCTTCTGCCGATGTTTTATGGAGAGGAGCCAACCTGGTACGGATCCGTCATTCCATCCTTCGGCTGAAGGATGGAATCCAGTTGCCGCTCTGGGTTCCGGCTTTCGCCGGAACGACGACAGGGCCAGGGTCTTTCAATTTTCCAAAGAGGTCGGGTAACAGGCATTGCGAGCGAAGCGAAGAATCTAAAATCCTGGTAATTTAGACCCTTCGCTGTGCTCAGGGTGACAATGATGGAGGGCGAAACGATTCCAAGTGGCGGAATCCATACTTTGGGGTAAAGCCGGCCGGCCCGATGAAATCGGGACTTCCTCAGAATGCGAAGAGAGGGCGTTCAGCCCTTCAGCGCCTGCACTGCCTCTGCCGCCTTGACCACCTCCGCCTGGCGGGGGAAGATGCGCTGGGTCAGAAAATCGTGCACGTCCGCCTGCTGGTCGGCGCAGCAGTCCTCAACCACCACCAGCTTGTAGTCGGCGTCGGCGGCGTAGCGCACCGTGGACAGCACCACCCCGCTGGTGGCGTAGCCCAGGATAATCAGCGTGTCAATGTTGTTGGCCCGCAGCACCATGTCCAGGTCGGTGCCGAAGAGGGCGTTGACCCGGTGTTTGCCCACCACCACCTCGTTGGCGGCGGGCTTCACCGAGGGATGAATCAGCCGCGCCGGGTCGCTGACCGCCGGTTGACCTGAGGCCTTGCGCTGGCTGAAGGTCTTGTTGCGGGGGCTGATTTCCACGTAGCCGGGGCGGAACACCGTGGCCGAGTAGCACACCAGGATTCCCGCGTCCCGCGCCGCCTTTTGCAGCGCCTGGGTGTGGGAGATGACCTGCCGCTCCACGGCGTGGGGTATGGCGCCCATCACGTCGGCGTAAAAGTCGGCGATGAGCAGGGCGGTGTGTTGCTTATTCAGGGTAAGGTTGGGCATGGCGACTACTCCTTTTTTACCCTCATGCGCTCGGTCTCCATCTCCCGCCCAGCGGGCGAGGAGTAAAATGCCCCTCACCTCTATCCTCTCCCGCAAGGGGTCTTGCCTCAAAACTCAATCGTCACACCGGCGAAAGCCGGTGTCCAGGCCCGCTGCGAGGTTCGGCCATATCTGGGTTCCGGCTTTCGCCGGAACGACGAAAATGCAATCTGGGACTTTTGAGGCAACGCCCCCGCAAGGGGAGAGGAAGTTCCCTTGCTCCCTCTCCCTGGATGGGAGAGGGCCGGGGTGAGGGTGACGCATCCCCGATGAGTGGTCTTTCTGATTGTGCTCAGAGCCTGTGTGTAAAGTATGCACTCATGATTCGACAAGCTCACCATGAGCGGGCAAAAACCGCTCGCCCTGAGCTTGTCGAAGGGCGCAGAGGAACATATTTCTGGACTTTTAGCACAAGCTCTTAGAAAACTTGAGATACCTCGTGCCATCGTGCTAACGGAACTGACTCGCCGAAGTGCCTACCCCCTCCCTCGCGCCCCCCGCAACTCCCGCGCCACCCTGGCCACCCGCGCCAGGGCCTCCTCCACGTCCTGGCTGGTCACGTGGCGGTGGGTCACCATGCGGATTTGCTGCAGGCCTGGGTAGGTGACTTTCACCCCCGCCTGGAGCAGTGCCTTGATGAAGTCCGGCCCCGATGTCACGGCAGGGTCCACCTCAAAGATGACAATGTTGGTCTGCATCTTTTCCGGGTCCAGGCGTAGGCCGGGGATGTTGGCCAGCCCCTGGGCCAGGCGGCGGGCGTTGGCGTGGTCGTCGGCCAGGCGGTCAATCATGGTGTCCAGGGCCACCAGCCCGGCGGCGGCCAGCACCCCGGCCTGGCGCATTCCGCCGCCCACCATCTTGCGCCAGCGGCGGGCCTGGTCAATAAACTCCTGGGAGCCGCACAGCAGCGAACCCACCGGGCAGCTCAAGGCCTTGGACAGGCAGAAGCTCACGTCGTCCACGTCCTGGGTCAGGGCTTTGGCGGGCACTTCCAGGGCCACTGCCGCGTTGAAGATGCGCGCCCCGTCCAGGTGCACCTTCACCCCGGCGGCGTGGGCCACGTCGCACACCTTTTTGGTGTCTTCCGGCGTCTGCACCCCGCCGCTACACCGGTTGTGGGTGTTCTCCAGGCAGACCAGCGACGTGGGCGGAAAGTGGATGTTGCCCCGGGGCCGGATGGACTTCCGCACTTCCTCCGGGTCAAGGCGGCCCTGCTCGTCATTGGAAACCAGGCGCACCTGCACACCGGCCAGGGCGGAAGCGCCTCCGGACTCGTTCCAGAACATGTGGCCCTGGTCGCCCATGAGGATTTCATCGCCCCGCTGGCAGTGGGTTAGCACCGCCACCAGGTTGCTCATGGTGCCGGAGGCCATGAACAGCGCCGCCTCCTTGCCCATTAGTTCGGCGGCCCGCTCCTGCAACTGGTTGATGGAAGGGTCCTCGCCGTAAACGTCGTCGCCGACCTCTGCCGCGGCCATAGCCTGGCGCATCTCGTCGGTGGGCAGGGTGAAAGTGTCGCTGCGCAAATCAATGAAGTTCATCAGGGCCTCCACGCCAATAATTTGGCGTCAATTCTAGCAGGTGAGCGGTCAGCTTTCATCAGTCCGCAATTAGTTATCAGTTGTCGGCCATCAGGACTCTTACAACTGGGTTTTGCGCAGCCCCTGCCTTTGGCGGACTCGTCATTCCGGCGGCAGCCGGAATCCAGTTCGGGCCCAAAGCGCGGGGAGCCTGGAACCGGCTTTCGCCGGTGAGACGGTTGCTTGGCGCAGGAAGGCCGCCAAAGGGAGTTAGGGCTGATAGCTGATTACTGATTACTGACCACTGATGGCCCTAACTTGCCAAACCCAGGCGGGGCACCTAAGATGGGAACAACGTACTGGAGGGTTGAGCCATGCGACAGAGCGCGGTGATGTTCAAGGCCGCCGGCCTGAGCTTTGAGGGAGTGGTGGGCACCCCCAACGACGCCCCCAGGGATATGCCTGGCGTGGTCATCTGCCACCCGCACCCCCTGGCGGGGGGCAACATGGACAACAACGTGGTGCTGGGCGTGTTCTTTGCCCTGGTGGAGGAGGGCTGCGCCGTGCTGCGGTTCAACTTCCGCGGCGTGGGCAACAGCCAGGGTGAGCACACCAAGGGCGAGTGCGAGCATCAGGAGGCGCTGGCGGCCCTGGATTTCATCAAGTCCTGGCCCGGAGTGGACGGGCGAAGGCTGGGCCTGGTGGGCTACTCCTTCGGCACCCGGGTTATCCTGGGTAATTCGGAGCTGCAAAAGCGGGCGCGGGCCATCGCCCTGGTATCGCCGTCGCTGGAGGCTCTGGAAGGCTCGCCTTTGAAGCAGGACCGGCAGAAGCCCATGTTCGTCATCACCGGCGGACGGGACAAGCTGGCCCAGTCGGGCCAGTGGCCTGGCGTGCTGGACACCTTCGCCTGCAAGCCGGAAAGCCACCTGGACCCCCGCGCCGACCACTTCTGGGTTGGCCTGGAGATGAGCATGTCGGAAAAGGTGGGCCAGTTCATGGCCCAGCAGTTGCGGTAGGCGTGGCGGGCGGCTAGGGATTGACGGAATCCGGTATGGAGTTTGTGCTGCAAAAATCCCCCCTGGCCCCCCTTTTTCAAAGGGGGGTTGGGGATATTTGGGCGTCAACGTTCTCTAGCCACGCGGGATCATCAGCGCGGGTATCTACAAAATGACACAAACCCAAGTTCCTGCCCCCTCCGCAACGCGGCGCACACCCATTTATAGAGACCTGGTGCTGCTGCAACTGGCGGCGCTGGTGTTCCTGCTGGACCAGCTCACCAAGTTTGTGGTGCGGGCTTACCTGCCCTACCGCGATTCCTTCCCGGAGGACTGGTGGGTGCGGCTCACTCACGTGCACAATACGGGCAGCGCTTTTGGCATCTTCCAGGGCCAGAACACGCCCCTGATTGCTGTGTCGGTCATTGGCATTGCCATTCTGGTGATGGTCTATCAGAGCCAGGCCCGGCCCACGGCGCTGCTGCGGCTGAGCCTGGGACTGCAAATTGGCGGGGCGCTGGGCAACCTGCTGGACCGGCTGCGGCTGGGCTACGTCACCGATTTTATTGACGTAGGCCCCTGGCCGGTGTTCAATATTGCGGACTCTTCCATTGTCATCGGGTTGCTGCTGCTGGCTTACATCTTCCTGTGGTCAGGGCACCGGAAAGATGCAGCCCCGGCGGACCCGCCGCAAACCGCTGCGCCGCCGTCCAGTGCGCCGGTTTCAGGACCCGCTGGCGAGTCGGACCGGCCCAGTCCTTCTCCGTGACATCTGCCGAAATCGTCCGGCATTTCACCGCATCCCAGGACGGGGCGCGCCTGGACCAGTTTCTGGCCACCCAGGCCGCCGGCCTGACCCGCAGCCAGTTGCAGCGGCTCATCCAGCAGGGCATGGTGCTGCTCAACGGGCAATCGGTCCGGCCCTCCCAAAAGGTCAAGGCCGGTGACCGTGTGACGTTAACCATCCCGCCGCCCCAACCCCTGGACCTGGCACCCCAGGCGATGCCCCTGGCGGTGGTCTATCAAGACGAGGAACTGGTGGTGATTGACAAGCCTGCGGGGCTGGCGGTGCACCCGGGCCCCGGTCACCCCGACGGCACGCTGGTCAACGCACTGCTGGCCCTGTGCCCCGACCTGAAGGGGGTGGGCGGCGCTATCCGTCCCGGCATTGTCCATCGCCTGGACAAAGACACCTCCGGCCTGATGGTGGCGGCGAAGACCCACCGGGCGCACCAGGCCCTCTCCGACCAGATAAAGGCTCGGCAAGTCACTAAGGGCTACCTGGCCCTGGCGGTGGGCGATGTGCAGCCGCCCCAGGGGATGATTGACGCCCCTATTGCCCGGCACCCGCAACACCGGCAGAAGATGGCAGTGGTGGAAGGAGGCAGGGAGGCCCGCACCCGCTACCGCGCGCTGGAGCGGCTGGGGGGGAAACAGTTCTCTCTGGGGCCATGCGTGGGGGGAATTCCCGCTCGTGGTGAGCTAGTCGAACCACGAGCGAGTAGTAGCCGTTCATCCTTCGACAGGCTCAGGATGAGCGGGGAACGAAATACTGGCCCTTCTTACATCCTGCTGGAGTTATACTTGGAAACGGGCCGCACCCACCAGATTCGGGTGCACCTGGCTCACCTGGGCCACCCCCTGCTGGGGGATGGGGTGTACGGCAAGGCCAGCCCGTTGCTCAGCCGCCATTTCCTTCACGCCTTTCATTTGGCCTTCCGGCACCCCATCACCGGCCAGCCCCTGGACTTCCGCTCTGACTTGCCGGAGGAGTTGCAGGAGGTGCTGGAGGGGATGAGGGGCACACAATGTTGATAGGGGGCGTGGCTTCCCAAGGTGGGGTTAACCGCATGGCGTTCAGCATCGTCTGTCGAGTCGTGCGTTGGCTGCTGGTCCAAGACCAAAAGTAGCCAAGGGGGCTTAAGGGTTATTTCGCTGCCATATTAGGGATTTTGGCAGATTCCAGGGTGGCGGCCTACGTTGCTGAGGCGAACTCTTTTCGCATATCTCAACTGTTGGAGGTCACCATCAAAAATAAACGTGCAACGCAGGCTTCCCGAAGCTCTGAAACTCCACATTAGCGGATGATTAATTACCTTCTCGGTATTGAGGGAAGACTGCAGTGGATCAACTGCAAACTCACGCAACGCTCTTTCCACGCTACGTCTGTCATTATGGCTCAACCGCTTGAATGCCTTGTCAAAACGATTAGGCCTCTCGAACTCCATCTGAGACGCTTACCGATGCAAGTCTTCAATCAGCGTATCTACAGAGTTTGACCACTTGACGCGCCCTTGCAGCCTATCCAAGTCTGCTTCAGCCTCGCCCAGTTGCCACTGAGGATGCCAAAACCACGCCTGCCCATCATCATAAAGGTGTTCGTCTACAGCCATCTGATGTGCCTCATTCCCAACCTCCAGCATAGCGTCTGCGAGGAGTCTTAAGTTAGAGGTAGGGGTGCCTACAACATCCTGGTTAACATGAGACAGGACGCAAGTAGTCACTAACCCACCTAGAAAAGCCAAGGAGAAATATCCAATTGGGGGAATTCGGTCCTCCAATGGGGTATCCTCCATGCGCTGTATAATTCGTTCTCCAGTATGTCTGAGTATGCGAATGCCAGCTATTATTTTGGAGAAAGACTTTCTTGTGAGACGTTCTGGGTTAGCAAAAAAACTGTCTTCTACAGCAGTAGAGCATTTTATAGTAAGTTCTCGTAGCTTAGTATAATCGTTCTCAATCGCCTTCCAGATCGCCCGACCAGTGTCGAAATAGAAGTCGAAAGCTACATCAGCACATTCCCGTGCCGCTTTCGCCATTGCACGCTTGTTAGGGGCAAGCAATATAGGGGCCGCATTGAATTTGCTGTTGAATGCATCCTCATACTCGTCTAGAAGTTGTCTGGTTGTTTCGTCTATATATTCATCCAACCCCGCTTCACGAATGGCTGCAAGAGTGATAGCTATTTGCTGAGAGGCAGGCACTCGAAAAGCTGGGTTAATGTCGCCCAGGGATTCCAGCTTCAATTCTTGCGGCTTGGTTGCAACTACCATGATGTCACCACTTCAACTTGACCAAACTGAAGTGTCTCTCCCATATCTCAAGGCAAGTATACTTCAGTTGTTCATTATGCGCACCTACAAATACGGCAGGGCGAATACCAATAAAGTAAGGCTGCGTTCCTCCAGCAACTTGCTATATGCTAGAATACCCATACGCCGCCTGGAAGGTCTTAACGCTGCGGCCAAACTCCAGACCACAAGTGGAACATGACCACCGCCACGCCTGCATCAACTGACTTTATCCGCGAAATTGTTGCAGAAGACCTGCGCGCCAACAAGCACGGCGGGCGGGTCGCCACCCGCTTTCCGCCGGAACCCAACGGCTACCTGCACATCGGCCACGCCAAGTCCATCTGCCTGAACTTCGGCATCGCCCTGGAAAACGGTGGCGTTTGCCACCTGCGCTTCGACGACACCAACCCCACCAAGGAAGAGGTGGAGTACGTGGACTCCATCCAGGCCGACGTGCGCTGGCTGGGCTTCGACTGGGGTACGCACCGCTACTACGCCTCGGACTACTTTGAGCAGCTCTACGACTACGCCGTGCAGCTAATCCGCGACGGCAAGGCCTACGTGTGCAGCCTCAGCCCCCAGGAGATTCGCGAGTACCGGGGCACCCTCACCGAGCCGGGCCGGGACAGCCCCTACCGCAGCCGTTCCGTGGCGGAGAACCTGGACCTGTTCCATCGGATGCGCGCCGGGGAGTTCCCGGAGGGCGCCCACGTGCTGCGAGCCAAGATTGACATGGCCTCGCCCAACCTGAACCTGCGGGACCCGGTGCTGTACCGCATCCTCCACGCCTCCCACCACCGCACGGGCGATACGTGGTGCATCTATCCCACCTACGACTACGCCCATCCCATCTCCGATGCTATTGAGCGCATCACCCACTCCATCTGCACCCTGGAGTTTGAGGCCCACCGGCCCCTGTACGACTGGTGCCTGGATAACCTGCCCGTGCCCAGCCATCCCCAGCAAATTGAGTTCGCCCGGCTGAACATCAGCTACACATTGATGAGCAAGCGCAAGCTGCTGCAACTGGTGGAGCAGGGCCACGTGGCGGGCTGGGACGACCCGCGGATGCCCACCATCTCCGGCCTGCGGCGGCGCGGCTACTCGCCGGAGGCCATCCGGGACTTCTGCGAGCGCATCGGCGTGGCCAAGCGGGACAACGTGGTGGAACTGGCCCTGCTGGAGCACTGCCTGCGGGAGGACCTGAACCGCACGGCCCCCAGGGTGATGGCGGTGCTGCACCCCCTGCGCCTGATAATTGACAACTACCCCGAGTACCTGACGGAGGAAGTGGAGAGCATTAACAACCCGGAGGACCCCGGCACAGGCTCCCGCCGGGTGCCCTTCTCCAGGGTGCTCTACATCGAGCGAGAGGACTTTCAGGAAGTCCCGCCCAAGGGCTACTTCCGGTTGTCGCCGGGGCGGGAAGTGCGCCTCAAGGACGCCTACTACGTCACCTGCAACAGCGTGGTCAAAGATGAGCAGACCGGCGAGGTGGTGGAGGTGCACTGCACCTATGACCCGGAAACCAGGGGCGGCCGCTCCGCCGATGGCCGCATGGTCAAGGGCACCCTGCACTGGGTATCGGCGGCCCATTCCCTACCCGCGGAAGTCCGGTTGTACGACCACCTGTTCCTGAACCCGGACCCGGGAGCGGAAGATACCGGCGGCGATTTCACCGAGGGCCTGAACCCGCACAGCCTGGAAGTGCTGGAAGGCTGCCGGGTGGAACCTAGCCTGGCCGGGGCTGCTGCGGAGAGCCGCTGCCAGTTCCTGCGCCAGGGCTACTTCTGCGTGGACCGGGACTCGTCTGCCGAGAAGCTGGTGTTCAACCGCACCGTGGGCTTGCGGGACACCTGGGCCAAAATCTCCAGGGCGCAGCCAAAGAAGTAGCGGCGGCCTTTGGAGAGTCTCGGTTAACGTGGGATCTCCGCTCATGGTGCGCCCTTCGACTTCGCCTAGGACAGGCTTGTCGAACCATGAGCGGGGGCTACCCGCTCGTCCTTCGACAAGCTCAGGATGAGCGGCTATCCTTCGTCCTGATTAGAATTGAAAAACCCCGCCACATAGGGAGTAAATCAAGGTGCCTGAAAACGTCCGCGTCCGCTACGCCCCCAGTCCCACCGGCAGCCCGCACATTGGGAACATTCGCACGGCGCTGTTCAACTGGCTGTTTGCCCGCAGGTACGGCGGCCAGTTCATCGTGCGGGTGGAGGACACGGACCAGGAGCGGCTGGTCAAGGGGGCGCTGGAGGACATTCTGGAAAGCTTGCGGTGGCTGGGTATTCAGTGGGACGAAGGCCCGGAGGTGGACGGCCCTTACGCCCCTTACATCCAGTCCCAGCGGCACAAGCAGGGCATTTACCAGCACGCGGCGGAGCAGCTAATCCAGGGCGGCCATGCCTACCGCTGCTACTGCAGTCCGGAGTTCCTGGAAAAGGTGCGGGCGGAACGCCGCCAGCAGAAAGTCCAGACCCGCTACCACGACCCCTGCCTGGACCTGACCGCCCAGCGCCGCCGGGAGCTGGAAGCCAGCAATACGCCTTCGGTGGTGCGCTTCGCCATGCCCACGGAAGGCGTCACCACCGTCCACGATCTGATTCGCGGCGAAGTCACCTGGCAGAATGAGGTGCTGGAGGACTTTATTATCATCAAGTCCGACGGCTTTCCTACTTATCACCTGGCTAACGTGGTGGACGACCACATCATGGAGATTAGCCACGTGCTGCGGGCCGAGGAGTGGCTGCCCAGCACGCCGCGGCATATCCAGCTATACAGCGCCTTTGGCTACACCCCGCCCTTGTTCGGCCACATGCCCATGATTCTTGGCCCGGACCGCGCCAAGTTGTCCAAGCGCCACGGCTCCACCTCGGTCCTGGAGTACCGGGACCAGGGCTACTTGCCGGAGGCGCTGCGCAACTTTATGGTGCTGCTGGGCTGGTCCCTGGACGACAAGACCGAGGTCATGTCCCTGGACACCATGGTGCAGAACTTCTCCCTGGAGCGGGTCAGCAAGCCCGCCGCCATCTTCGACATCGAAAAGCTGAAGTGGATGAACGGGGTTTATCTGCGGGAGCTTGAACCCCAGGAACTGGCGGAGCGGATGCTGCCCTTCCTGGAGCGGGACCTGCCCCCGGACTTGCTGCCGGTGGACCAGGACTACCTGCGGCGCATTGCCCCCCTGGTGCAGGAGCGCATCAAGGTGTTGACAGATGCGCCGGAGCTTACCCGCTACTTCTTCCAGCCCGAGCTGGAGTGTGATCCGGCCACCCTGGTGCAGAAGGGCATGGACGCCCCGGGCACCGTGGCGGCATTGGAGCGGGCGCGGGATGCAATATCTGCCGCGCCCAGCATGGCCCACCAGCCCCTGGAAGAGTCACTGCGGTCCGTGGGTGCCCAACTGGGCCTTTCGCCCCGGCAGTTCTTTGGGGCGCTGCGCACCGCCGTCACCGGGCGCACGGCCTCGCCGCCCCTGTTTGAGACCCTGGAAGTGCTGGGGCGGGAGCGGGTGCTGGCCCGGCTGAAGGCGGCGGCGCAAAAGCTGGCCGGGGGTTAAAAGGACGAAACCACGGCCTAATCCTCCTTGGCAAGAGGTAACGACCCCACCCCTCCCCTCCCCTTACCAAGGGGGAAGGCCGGGATGGGGGTAGGTTCCCTCACCCCGCCTTCCCAATTTCTTTGCCGCAGTGGGGGCATACGGTGGGAGTAACCGCTTCCATCTTGGTCTCCTCCAGGAACCCCGCCACCAATATGGTGGTGGGTAGGGCGAAGGTGGCAATGCCCAGGATGGCGGTAAGACCGGCTACCAACCTTCCCAGGCCGGTTGTTGGCACCACATCGCCGTAACCCACCGTGGTCATGGTGACAATTCCCCACCACATGGCCGCCGGGATGCTGGAAAACTTGTCCGGCTGGGCCGCATGTTCCGCCAGGTACATCATGGACGAATTGAGCACCAGCAGCACCAGAATGGTCAGCAGCAGGGTTGCCAGTTCCGACTGCTTTCGACGTATTACCCGCGCCAGCACGCGCGTGCCGGAGTAGTACCGGGTCATCCGGCCCACCCGGGCCAGCAAACGCACCGCCCGCAGGAATCGCAAGTCCACACTTCTTACACCTGCCGCCGGCGCCAGGAAGGGGAGTATGGCCAGCAAGTCCATTACAGCCAGGGGAGATACGGCGTAGCGCAGGCGGCCCCATAACGGATGGGCATACTGTGGAGACTCGGTGCAACACCACAACCGCAGGAGGTACTCCAGCAGGAATATGGCTACGGATATGGCCTCGAACCACAGAAAAGCCCAAGGCGCTGCTGCGTGGATCTGTGGCACTGTTTCCAGCAGCAGGGCAACTACATTTAGTGCGATAAGGGTGATGAGGAATGCGCTGAAGATGCGGCTGGCCAGGTTCTCCGGCCCGCCGGTCTCCAGTATGTAGTAGATTTGCCGCTTCACTACTGCCTCGTTTCCTTGGATTGGCAGTTACAGACCCTTGCATTAAGGTCTAAACTGCTCGTGGTGAGTCCTTCGGCTGAAGGATGAGCTTGTCGAACCATGGGCGGCTCGCCCACGTGCCTTTCTTCAGGCTCAGGCTGAACGGGCTAATGGCCAAGTTTGCCAACTAATGCAAGGCTCAATAATTATACAGGGGTGTAGATGCGGAAGCAGGCAACTCCAAACTTTAACAAAGTTTGCAAAATGTGTGGATTCTAATCCTTTTTTTAAATTCTCGGAAAAAACGCCTTGACAAGCCCTTGCGTTGGGCTTTTATCCTGGGATTGTGAGGTGTGGCGATGGGGAGCTCACCATCGCTGGCAGCGCTCAGAGTGGGGTGAGGAGGGAGGGCAGGGTTCCGAGTCTGGTAGGGACTTGGTTCTGGCTCTCGGCAAGACCGGCGCAAGCAGTGCAGCAACCAATATACGAGTCGCAATTTTCACTTTTGTTGACTTCATGGCCGCACATGCTTGCCGCAGGTTAGAAAAAATGTTGGCAGGAGGCAGGAGGTAAGCATGGTTTCGACGGCAGTCAAGGTGCTCAGCGATGGTGTCGTAAAGATTGACGGCGGATCCCTGTTTGGGCAGGTGCCCAAGGTGGACTGGGAAGCCAACGTGGTGACCGACAGGAAGAACCGGGTTACTCTGGGATTGAACTGCCTTCTGTTGCAGGCGGGCGGCAAGAATGTCCTGGTGGACACTGGCGTGGGCTCCAAGGAGAACGATAAGGACCGGGACAACCTGGGCTTGGTGCCCAGCCGGCTGCTCAAGGGGCTCAAGGGTGTGGGTCTCACCCCCAAGGACATCCACGCGGTGATCCTGACCCACTTGCACTTTGATCATTGCGGCGGCTGCACCCGCCTGGACCGCACCGGCACCACGGTGCCCACTTTCCCCAAGGCCAGGTATTACGTGCAGCGTTCCTGCTGGGAAGAAGCCTGCAAGCCCAGCCCCCGCCACTCCCGGCACCACCGGCCGGAGGACTTCCTTCCCATTGCCGAACGCGGCCAACTGGAACTGCTGGACGGCGATACTGAGTTGCTGCCTGGCCTGAATGTGATTGTCACCGATGGCCACACCAAGGGCCACCAGATGGTCATGTTCAAGCACGGCGGCGAGCGGGTGGTGTTCCTGGGCGACCTGGTGCCCACGCACCATCACCTGAACCTGATCGCCATTTCCGCGTTCGATTACTCCCCCGAAGCTACCATGGAACGCAAGCGGCAGGTGTTGAACGAGGCCCAGAAGCAAGGGTGGCTGGTGGTATTCTCCCACGGGCATAACACCCGCGCCGGATATCTGGAGCGACGCACCGAAATGTCCATCCTTCGCCCTGTGGAATTGTAATCATATACTCTTTGGCCTGCAGGTCATTGTGCAACGCGGCGCCGGGAAGACCGGCGCCGCACACTTTTTACGCTATACAAATGTACATCCGCCGTACCTGGAATCAATAATAGAATGCCACCCAAGATCATATATGTTAATCGTCTATGGTGTGACGTAACTCATCACGCACATACCAAACATCAGCCGTTATCTGCAAATAAATCACGAATTTCGATGTCCATTGCGTGTATTATCGCCTTGGTTGATATGTCTTGACAGCGTTGGGACGCTGTGGATAATGGCTAATGGTCATCATTAGGGTCACGCCCTCGGTGAGGTTCCGGTCGGATCTCTTGGCTGCAAGCCCTTACTCCCTGCAGCCTTAACTACCGCTGGTTCTGGGGTCTTCCCAGCACATTAACCCACAGGAGGTATGTCTATGCGGTTTCCCCTAGGCGCCAAATTTGGTCTTATCGCTCCGTTGCTTCTGCTGCTGGCGCTGGCAGTGGCGTGCGGCACCGCCGCGACTCCCACTTCTCAGCCCACGGCAATGCCCAAGCCCACGGCAGCGCCTGCTGCTACCACAGCCCCTGCTGCTACCACAGCCCCTGGCGCCCCCACGTCCACCGCCATGCCCCGGCCCACCGCCAAGCCGGCCAAGCCGGTCTCCGCCAAGAACAAGGCGATTGCAGTGGTGGCCACTGAGCCAGCTACCCTTAACCCCATTCCCAGCGCCGATGCCCACGCCGGCATTATCATGGACACCATCAACGGCTACATCGGACACCTGGACCGGGATACTCTGGCGGTCACGCCCTCCCCGTCCATCAAGAACTGGAAGCGCACTGCGCCGGACACCTGGGAGTATGAACTCCGCCCCGGCGTAACCTTCCACGACGGTGAGCCGTGGACTGCCGACGCCTGGAAGACCTACGCTGAATACAATGGCGTGCCCAAGTACGCCGCGACCGCGTATAATCACACAGGCGCATATACTGTTGAGGTCGTTGGTCCCACTACTGCCCGCATCAAGTGCACCATCGCCTGCCCGTTGTTTGAGCGCGCCCTGAACCTCTCCCGCACTGCATCACCCAAGGGCCTGCGGGAGGCGCCCACCTATGAGCAGTACAAGGGCGGCGTGGGCGTAGGCCCCTACAAGGTGGCGGAGTATGTCCCAGGGCAGAAACTCCGCACCGTCATTAACGAAAAGTATGCGGCGGTGCCGGAAGTCCCGGAGTTTGCCGCGCCGCTGGTCCAGGAAATCGAGTGGCAGTGGCGGGAGGAAACCACCGTCCGCACGGCGATGGTTACTGCCGGTGAGGCTGACTGGGCCTTCCTGCTGACTCTGCAAGACGCCAACGTCCTGGGTCCTTCCCGCTTTGTTACCGGCGGCACCTCGGAGACCGCCATGATGCGCATGGACACCATTTACGACCCCTGGCTGTCCCAGGTGAAGATGCGCCAGGCCATTGTCCAGTCCATTGATTGCAAGGCCATTGTGGACTCCCTCTACAAGGGCACCACTACCTGCCGCGGCAACGTGGCGGCCCCGGGCGTGCTGGGCATCACCCCCGCCAACATTGCACCATACACTTACAGCCCCGCCAAGTCCAAGCAACTGCTGGAAGAAATTGGCTACATCTGCGGCAAGCCCAATTCCGCGGCCAACTGCGGCGCAGAAATCAAAATCACCACCCGCACGGCCCGCATCGCCAGCAACCAGGAACTCATGGAGTCCATCATCAGTTACATGAAGGAGGCCGGCGTCAACGCCAAGGCCAACTTCGTGGAGACTGGCATCAGCAACTCCATCCGCAACTGCGGTGTGGGCAGCAAGGACGCCGCCATCAAGGGGTACAAGGGCGCCACTGAGAACAAGGTGACCTCTGCCTGCCCGTACCCGCAGATTGTGGAGCATATTGGCTTTGGCTATGAGCTGTTTGACTACGGCAAGGTGGTCAACCGCCACTTGAACTGCGACTCCTCCCAGTCATCGGTCTGTCTGCCCGACAAGCAGGCGGAGTGGCAGGCAGCCACAGGCTTGGAAGGGGCGGAACGCGCGGCGGCGCTGGAAAAAATTGCCACCCACGTGCGCGACAACGCGTTCTTCATCCCAATGTTTGACCTGTCGGCCATCTACGGGATCAACCCCAAGCTGCGGGGCTTTGAGAATCCGCGGTTCGACAAGCACCTCTTTGCCAACCTGTTGTACTTTGACAAGTAAGCTCCAGGAGCAGGCAAATTACTCAGGGGCGGGTGCACAACCCGCCCCTGTTTATTTTCAGCCAGTGGGGTGAACAGGGCGTTGGGGCCAGCGAGACAGAGGGCGGTTGGCGCCTGCGCCACCCCATATTCACTCTCAGCCGGAGTAGGGATAGTCCGGTGTGCTGCCCAGGGTCGTGAAACAATCTGCGGCGTACCCAGAAAAACCGGGCCGCCCCCACTGCCAGGGAGAGAGAGAATCAACCTGCTTGCTGTAGTCCCATGCGTGTTGCGTCAATAGAAACTGTTACCGAAGGGACTTGGTTGCCTCAGATGAAACTGTTACCGAACGTCCCTTGCTGGGCTGAGTGTCAGCCATGTCCCACAGCCTCTGGAGTTCTTGGTCTATCTG
>VGZV01000029.1 GCA_016872385.1 SAR202 cluster bacterium
AAATTACGCCACCTGGTGGAGAACTCCTTCCTCCTTTTCAAACAGTGGCGGGGCATAGCGACCCGTTATGCCAAAGGGTCTGCCTCTTACCTAGCTTCCTGTCAGATCCGAGCGGTAATAATCTGGAGTAAGTTATTTTGACGACACGCTCTAGGCACTTTAATCAGACAGGCGTACCGGGCCGCTGCTCACGTTGTGGGCGGCGGCCTTTCTTTTCCGCTTTTTCGAGGGCGTTTAAAAGCGCCTCGCTCTACAGCGCTCACCCTTCGACATGCTCAGGGTGAGCGGATTTTACGCTCGTGGTGAGCCTGTCGAACCACGAGTGCTGGACCTTTTCAATCACGCTCCCACGCCTGTCCCAACAGGGTAGACAAGATTCCCTGCTTGTTCACCGGCTTCCTCCAACACGGAACCTGGGCTTACCCTGCCGAGCGACCCGGCCTCCGTATTGTTAATACATCAAGCACACGGGATGCAAACCAACCCAAAACAAGAACCGGCCACGGAGGCTGCAATGACTGCCCTTTCACCCATGGACCCTAAAGAGGTAATGCGCCAGAACCTGACGTTTCTGCGGGAGTATGCCCGCCGCGTGGTGGTGGAGGGGGATGACGCTCTGTTGCCCATTGAAGAAGTGAAGGACGCCCTGGCCCAAGAGTTTATGACCCTGGGACAGTCCTTCCACCTTACTGAGCGAGACCTGGTGATGATGATGTTCCGGGATATCTGGAACCAGCAGCCCCGGATTGTGAAGGAAGACTAGCATGATTTGGCTGACACGCTGCCCCAAGTGCAAGTCCAAAAAACTGGAGCTTCAGCAAGACCTGCTGGGCCGCTACTGGCAATGCCTGAAGTGCCGCCACGTGGAAAGCGCCACTGAAAAGCCGCGGATTACCCCCACTGGCCAGGCTGCCATCCGCCGGGCGTAACAAGTATGGGGCCTTGCATGACCTGCTAAGAGCCTGTGTGAGAAATGCCGTCTACCCAGCCCGCTCATCCTGAGCTTGTCGAAGGATGAGTAGCTTTTAGCCCGCTCATGGTTCGACAAGCCCCGACCTGGTCGGGATCCCGATACGTCGGGACTCACCACCAGCGGGAATTGTCACACACCCTCTAAGAGCCTTTCCTAAATAACCGCGGAGAGCGCAGAGGCCGCTGAGATGATAGAAAACCAGTCCAAGTCCTCGGTACTGATTCAGTTTGAAACCCGCCGTTCCGGCGCAAGCTGGAACCCAGTGGTGCATCTTACTCATGTCCCTTTCTGGGCACCCCGACAAGTCGGGGTGCGACGAGCAACTTCTTCCTTCTCTCCTAGACAACTGAATAAGCGCCAAACTCTCTGAGTTCATTGTTCGCTCTGCGGTTATCCGGGTAGGCGCTAAAAAGCTATGCAGGACCTGGTAATTTGGCTGTCAGACGGGAATTGTCTTGCCCCTGGGAAATTGGGGCAGGACTTCCCGGCCCAAAACCTCCAGTTGCTCCGCAGTTTCCTCGCCAGAGCAGAGCGGTCGCAGCACAAACTTGGATGCGCCCGCGTCAATGTAACGCTGAATAGCCTGGCAGATCTCATCCGGGCCGCCCACGGCGCTGAATTCAGTGAAATGGGCGTCAGGCCGCTGGCGGGTAACGAACCGCTGGGCCTGGGCCTTGGCCTCCGCCGCACCAGCGCCGTCCGCCACATAGCAGCCCAACAGCACGCCCACGTGGTCGGACTCAATCTCCCGGCCGCACTTGTCCGCCGTCTCAAACAGCGCCTCCCGGCCCTGGCGCACCTCTTCAGGGGTGGCGCTGGACACCAGCCAGCCGTCGCCCACCCGGCCCACCCGCCGGGCCGCGGCCGGGCTGCGTCCGCCAATCCACACGGGCGTTGACGGCTTTTGGACAGGCCGGGGCGTCACCGTCACGTCGTGGCAGGTAAAAAAGCGGCCTTCATGGGTGACCTTTTCTTCCTGCCAAAGCCGCCGCATCAGCACAATGGCCTCATCGGTGCGGGCCGCCCGGTCCTCCTTGCCCACGCCGCAGGCTTCGTACTCCTCCGGCTCCTCCTGGCCCAAACCCACCGCGGGGAAGAAACGTCCCCTGGACAGGTAATCCAGGGTGGCAATTTGCTTGGCCAGCACCACAGGCTGGCGCAAGGGCAAGGCCAGCACACTGGTTCCAAATTTAAGGCGGTCCGACCAGGCGGCCACCATGGAAAGCGCCACCATAGGCTCCAGGCTGAACCGGTCGCTGACAATACGGTCACTGAGCCAGATGGAGTCGTAGTTGAACCGGTCGCCCAGCGCCACCAGATCCCGCAGCTGATTGGGGTTTCCCCCGCCCTGTCCAAAGGCCCCCGGCATATAGCCTATGGCGATGCTCATTTTGCCCCCTGACCGCGATACGGGCGGAACAGTATGATGTTTACGCCATTATAACCCAGCGGGGCCGCCTGCCAATTCCCCTCAGGCCGGCCGAGTCCTGGGAAAAAGATAGGAGCCGCTGCCGCAATTGTGAGGCGTTGGCGATTGAACACAATTCAAGCGCCTGTTATCCTTTTTGAAACCAAGTTCACCACGGCCTGGCGGCACCCGCATCCCGGAGCCACTGACAAACCGGGTTATGTCACTCTGAGCGATGCGAAGGGTCTGGAGCTGGATACAATCACCCAGCGCAGGTTCTTAATTATCCTGGGTACTGATTCAGTTTGTCTCGCAGTTAAGGAAGAAGTTGCTCGTCGCACCCCGACTTGTCGGGGCGCCCAGATAGGGACATGGCTGAGACGCACCACCGGGTTCCGGCTTGCGGCGGAACGGCGGGTTTCAAACTGAACCAGCACTCCCTCGTTTTGGCAGGCGCTCCAAGTTTTTAGATGAGGAATTGATTGGATGAAAAAGACTGTCTCGGCGTTGCTGGCGGCCGCTTCAATCTGGATTGCAGGAGTGGCCGGGTCGCCGGCCCACGCCCAAAGCCAGCCGGATGGGGATGAACCGGGCAAAGGCGAAATACTGGTTAAGTTCAAGCCAGGCGCCTCCGCCAATGACGAGGCGGAAGCCCACCGCCGCCACGGCGGCAAGGTCAAGGGCGAGATTGCAGAGCTGGGTGTGCGGGTGGTGGACGTGGGCAAGGGCAAAGAGCGCGACAAGAAGGGTGAATATGCCATGGACTCCAGCGTCCTTTTTGTGGAAGAGAACGGCGCTTACTCCCTGTTGGACGCGCCCAATGACCCCCGGCTGCCGCTTCAGTGGCAGTACGACAACACCGGACAGACCGGCGGGACTGCTGACGCCGACATAGACGCCCTGGAGGCCTGGCAGGCTGCGCCAGCCGCAGGAGTGGTGAGAATAGCCGTTCTCGACACGGGCATTGACCAGAGCCACGAGGACGTGGCAGCCAAAATTGTCGCCAACAAAAATTACACCACCAGCCGCACCGTGGACGACCGGTACGGCCACGGCACCGACGTGGCGGGCAGCGCCGCCGCCAGCACCGGCAACGGGATTGGCGTGGCGGGCACCTGTCCCAACTGCACCTTAATGAATGTGAAGGTGCTGGGCGACAACGGCTCCGGCTCCTGGAGCGGCATCGCCAGCGGCATTGTCTGGGCAGCCGACAACGGCGCTCAGGTGATTAGCATGAGCCTGGGCGGCGGCAGCGGTTCCAATACCGTCAAGTCGGCCATTGACTATGCTGTAAATAAGGGCGTAGTTGTGGTAGCGGCGGCGGGCAACAGCAATACCAGCGCGCCCAGCTACCCGGCTTATTACGCCAATGTGATTGCGGTGGGGGCCACGGACAACAACGACAACAAGGCCAGCTTCTCCAACTACGGCAGTTGGGTGGATGTGGCCGCCCCCGGCGTCGCCATTCTTTCCACTGCTCCGGACCATACCAACCGCATCTGGGGCAGCGGCGTCAAGTACGGCGCCATCAGCGGCACCTCCATGTCCACTCCCCACGTGGCGGGCGTAGCCGGGTTGGTGCTGGCTACCGGACGATGCGCTCTGGGAGACAACATCTGCGTCCGCGCCCGCATTGAAGGCACCACGGACACTATTCCGGGGATTGGCGCCTACTGGTCCCACGGGCGGGTCAACGCCAACAACGCCATTGCGCCGTAAGAGCGACTCTTGACCAGCCTTGCCCTTAACAAGGGCTGCAAAGGAACCTCAAGGATGAAATCAGGGGGCCGTTAACCGGCCCCCTTGATACTTTTTGCCAACCCGGAGAGGGTGTCGAAAAGCGCCTGGTCCAATAAGGTCTCACCCTTCGACACGCTCCGAGCCTGCCCTGAGCCAGCCGAAAGGGTGAGCACATGTGGAGCAGAGCACTTTTTAAACACACTCTTGCAGCTTGTGCTAAAAGTGCCCGCTCATGGTTCGACAAGCCCCGACCTGGTCGGGATCCCGATATGTCGGGACTCACCACGAGCGGGGGAAAGCGCTTACCCTGAGCCTGTCGAAGGGTGAGCAATAGCTATGCCACGCCCTTTTAACACACCCCTTAGAGCGTGTGTGAGAAATGCCCTCTACCCAGCCCGCTCATCCTGAGCTTGTCGAAGGATGAGTAGCTTTTAGCCCGCTCATGGTTCGACAAGCCCCGACCTGGTCGGGATCCCGATACGTCGGGACTCACCACGAGCGGGAATTGTCACACACCCTCTTACAGCGGTTGCTTGGCGGGCATCCCAGGACGCCGGGGGTACGCGGCTGGCGTGGGGCGCACCTTCTCAATCACCACCAATATGCGGTTGTCCATCAGGCCGGTGATATTTACTGGCACCACCGGCGAGAGCTTGCCGCCCAGCACCGTCAGCGCCCGGGCCGCGCTGGCAATCTCCTGGTCAATGCCGCCATGCTTCCAGGCAATTACTTTGCCGCCCAGGCGGCACAGGGGCAAAGTATATTCCACCAGCGCCGGCAACTTGGCCAGGCCGCGGGCCAGGGCCAAATCAAAGTTCCCGCGGAACTCTGGCTGCTGCCCCAATTCTTCGGCACGGGCAGTGTGCACTTCCACTTCAGTCAAGCCCAGAGCCGTCGCCAGGTGGCGCATGAAGGTGGTTTTTTTGCCCACCGACTCCACCAGGATCAGGTGAATCTCCGGAAAAAGCAGTTTCAGGGGAATGCCCGGAAGACCGGCCCCCGCACCCACATCTATCACCCTGGTGCCGGGCGGCAGGCCGCCGGGCAGGGCCAGGCAGGCGGTGAGGGAGTCTAGAAAATGTTTGACCTGCACCTCTTCGTACTCGACGATGGAGGTCAGGTTCATGCGCTGGTTCCAGTCGGCCAGCTCCCGGTAGAAGACCTCAAACTGCTCCAGTTGTCGTTGCGTTAAATCCAGCCCCAGTTCGGCCGCGCCGCGCGCCAGGGCTGCCATACGTACAGTCGTCATAGTATGATTATACACAGGGTGTAATGGGTCATTTTGCTTCTCGTCATTGCGGCGGCCGCCGGAATCCAGGAATACGCATCAGCCGCACCTGAATCTGGACACCGGCCTTCACCGGTGTGACGATTAGAACCCTGACTTTCTGCCACGGCAAACTGACCCACTGCCCCATCTGACGCTGTTTGACATGGCTGGAAGCTGGCCGTAGAATTGGCGGCAATCTGGCAAGAGCCAGCGGTCAGAAGTCCAAGATTCCAGTTGGGAAGTCTTATCCCAGTGGACTGGCAGACGGGCTTCGGCAAGGGTGAGCAGATATGGCGACTAAAGCATACCTATTGGTGGAGACCTCGGTGGGAAGGACCCGGGACGTGGCCAATACTTTGCGGAGCCTGGAAGGCATTGAATCGGTGGATGTGGTCACCGGTCCCTACGACATAATTGCCGTAATCAGCGGCCCGGACATGAGCGTAGTGGGCAATTTGATTACCGGCAAGGTGCATGCCGTTCAGGGGGTGGTCCGCACAGTGACCTGCGTGGCGGTGGGCGCATAGGTGGAGTTCAAGTTCAACCCGCAGGAAGACTCCTTCCGCCAGGAACTGCGGCAGTTCATCCAGGATGAGCTGCCCGCCGACTGGGAAGGCGGGGGCCGCTGGCCAGAGGAGTCCAACTGGGAATTGACCCGGCAAATGCGCCGCAAGCTGGCCCAGCGGGGCTGGCTGACCATGCACTGGCCCAGGGAATACGGCGGCCAGGACGCTTCGCCAGTCCTTTCTGCCATCTACAACGAGGAACTGGCCTACCTGCGGGCGCCGGGCCGGGACATTTTTGGCGTGCGGATGCTGGGCCCCACGCTGATGATCCACGGCTCGGAGGAGCAGAAGCGGACGTACCTGCCGCCCATTGCCCAGGGCGAAATCCAGTGGTGCCAGGGGTTTAGCGAGCCGGAGGCTGGTTCCGACCTGGCTTCCCTGAACACCCGCGCCGTGCGGGATGGCGACGATTATGTAATCAACGGCAGCAAAATCTGGACCACGCTGGGCCACCGCGCCGACGCAATCTTCTTGCTGGCCCGCACTGACCCGGAGGCCCCCAAGCACCGGGGCATCAGCTTTATCCTGGTGGACTTGAAGACTCCCGGCATCCAGGTCCGCCCCATTATCAACATGGCCGAGGGCCACGAGTTCAACCAGGTTATTTTTGATAACGTGCGGGTGCCCCGCCGCAACCTGGTGGGCGAGGAAAACCGTGGTTGGTACGTGGCGGTGACCTTGCTGGACTTTGAGCGGTCCGGCATTGACTACTCGGCCATTGGCCGCAGGCTGCTGGATGAAGTATTTCAGTACGCACGGGAGACCCAGCGCCACGGCCAGCCCTTGCTCCAGACTCCCTGGATTCGCCATGTCCTGGCCGACCGCTATATTGAGTGCGAAGTGGCCCGGCTCATGGCTTACAATGTGGCCCACATGCAGGAGCAGGGGCAGGTGCCCAACAAAGAAGCCTCCATGAGCAAGGTCTTTGGCAGCGAGACACTGCACCGGGTGGCCGCTACCTGCATGGAGGTCCTGGGCATGTACGGCGCCCTGGGCCGGGGCGAGCAATGGGCGCCCCTCAAGGGCCGGGTGCAAGAGCACTGGATGATTAGTTTTTCCCACAAGATTGCCGCAGGAACCTCAGAAGTCCAACGCAACATCATCGCTGGACGGGGCTTGGGCCTGCCCCGGGGTTAATCAAGCGGCCAGGGCGGGCAGCGCCTCTCCTTCTTGTGACATTTCAGACATAGCATCCCGGCAGCGCCGGATGGCGCGGAACACCGTGCGGGCTGTCACGGAAAACCGCTCCGCCGTCTCTTCTACCGTCAAGCCATCTCGCTCCATGGCAGCCAGCACCACCAGGTCTTTGGAAAGGCGGCGGTAACGCTGGAACCAGGCGGGGTCGTCATATTTGCACCGGGGCAGTGGGCAGTTGAGGCAGGAGGAGGAAACTTCGCAGCCGTTGTCCTCATAAACGTAAAGCTCTGGGAGAGTGTCCGCCGGGCGGTGGTCTTTCCGCTGGAGCAGGGTGGATGAAGCAGACTTGAGCATCGCAACACTCCCAAACGTTTGTTCTATAACCTGGCAAAATTATAGAACTGGTGTTCTTAAAGTGTCAACGGCTTCTTTGCTCAAAATTCCGGGAATTTGTTGACTAGCCAGAAAGGCATTGCTATATTCCCCAAGCCAACTGGAAGGAGGTGAGATGACGCATACAACGCAGCAGTGACCAATGCCAATGGCCCAACGGATATCCAACTTTGCTTTATAGAAACGGAGACAATTAATGTCCAGGATTTTCCTCGGCGACGTCACCAAAGTAGATGCAGAAGTATTGCAAAAGGCCAAGACCCTGTCCGACGAATTCGATGTCCTGTTCGAGTTCAGCAAACCCGGACGCAACGTGGACCTGTTAATCGTCAAACACTCCAGGGAAGGCGGCTCCGCCCTGCTGCTCACTGAAGTGAAGCGCACCTCCCGGCCTGTCTTTGGCGAAGTGGACGGCATCTGGCACGCCCATAACCACGACACCGGCCAGTGGGAGCCAATCCTGCTGACCAACCACGACACCAACTGGTACTGGCAGGCAGTGAACACGGTCAACACCCTCAAGCAATGGTTGTGGTCCAACCAGGCCCTTATTTTTGAGGACGGGGGGATGCAGCGCCGGGAGCAGAACGATTTCCGCATCTGGCCGGACCTGTTAATCCTGTCCCCGGCGGGCATCCATCACCGGCTGCCCATGAAGCCCACCTCCGGCTTTGGCTCCTGGTGGACCGACCTGGACCGCTGGGCGCAGCACCTGCTGGGCTGGATGCCCAACTCGCCCATCACCCTGACCAAGACCGAAGTCAACAACCTGGTGAAGCTGCTGGGCCTGCGCCAGGTGTGGCCCGAGTCGCCCCAGGCAGCAACCCAGGAGCCTAAAGTGGAGGACACCATCACCCTGGAAGACGCCCTGACCACCCTGGCCTCCTACCTGCGGGACCTGGACCGCCGGGTGAAGCTCCTGGAGGAGCAGGCCCAGCGCCAGGCAAGGACACCCCCGCCGCCGGCGACTCCCTCCCCATTCTGATGGGCATGGGTATATTGGGAAAAGGCAAGCACTAGCATCCAGCAGGATTGGAAATTCCTGTAACTTCATAGGGAGGCCTCTGCCATGTCTGAATTCGAGACCATGATTTACGAGTCCAAGGGCCGCATTGGTTACATCAAGTTCAACCGGCCCCAGGCCCTGAACGCAGTGAACAACCAGTTTGAACATGACCTGCACGACGCCCTGCTGGAGTTTGACACCGACGAGGAGGCGTGGGTCGCCATCATTCACGGGGCGGGCCGCAGCTTCTGCGCCGGGGCGGATATCAAGCAGCGGTTCAACAACATGAGCGCCCAGGAGCGGGCGCGCCGGGACCGGGGCAACAACCCGGAGAGCTACCTGGGCCGCAGCATCAACTGGAAGCCGGTAATCGCCGCGGTGCACGGTTACGCCCTGGGCGCAGGCATGGCGATAGCGGCGGAGTGCGACCTGGTGGTGGCCTCGGAGGAGGCCCAGTTCGGCATCACCGAGACCAAGCGGGGCCTGGCCGGCGGGCGGGTGTGGGCCAAGGTCTACGCTTATATGCCTTCTAAAGTCGCCACGGAGATGCTGATTACCGGCGAACCCATGCCCGCCAGCGAACTTTACCGCCTGGGGTTCATCAACCGGCTGACGCCCACCGGCCAGCACTTGCAGGCCGCCGAGGAGTTGGCGCAGAAGGTGCTGAAGACGCCGCCGCTATCGGTGCGGGCGGGGGTGCGACTGGCCCGCAAGCTGTGGGTGCAGCCCTCCGCCGAGGCCGACGCCTACCTGCAAACCCTGAAGCTGCACCACAGCGAGGACTTCAAGGAGGCCAGCCGCTCCTTTGTGGAGAAGCGCACGCCGGTATATAGGGCGCGGTAAGGGGGCCCCCGTCCGGTGTATACTACCCACCAGCCACAACTTCCCAGGAGGAGACACCATGAAGGCAGTGCAGATTACCCAGTTCGGCGGGCCGGAGGTGATGCAGTACAAAGATGTGCCGACTCCCACCCCCGGCAAGGGCGAGGCCCTGGTGCAAATCCAGGCATCGGGCGTTAACTACACAGACATTTACAGCCGCGCCGGAGTCAACCCCGGCCCCCTGCCCCGCACCCTGGGCGTGGAGGGCGCGGGCGTGGTCATGGCCATCGGTTCCGACGTTACTGGCGTGAAGCGCGGCGACGTGGTGGCCTATTGTTCCGTGGGCGGGTCCTACGCCGAGCAGGCGGTGGTGCCTGCCAACCGCCTCATCGCCATGCCCAAGGGCATGGACGCCAAAATCGGCGCCGCCGCCATGCTCCAGGGCATGACCGCCCACTACCTGTGCCACTCCACCTACAGGGTGCAGCGGGGCGACAAGGTGCTGATTCACGCCGGGGCGGGCGGCGTGGGCCTGCTGTTGATTCAGATGGTCAAGGCCCTGGGCGGCTACGTCTTTTCCACGGTGTCCACCGACGCCAAGGCCAAGCTGGCCCAGCAGGCCGGGGCCGACCAGGTGATTAATTACACCACCCAGGACTTTGCCCAGGAAATCAAGACCGCCACCAAGGGCGCAGGGCTGCAGGCAGTGTACGACGCCGTGGGCAAGACCACCTTCGATAAGAGCGTGGCCTGCCTGGCGCCCAGGGGCTACATGGTGTTGTACGGCCAGGCCAGCGGCCCGGTGCCGCCGGTGGATATGCGGCTGCTGGGCAACGGCTCCCTGTTCCTGACCCGCCCTGGTCTGGGCCACTACACCGCCTCCCGCCAGGAGCTGGAGCAGCGGGCCGGCGACGTATTGAACTGGATTCAGTCGGGCAAGCTCAAGCTGCGGGTGGAGCACGTCTTCCCCCTGTCCAAGGCGGCGGAGGCCCACAAGCAGTTGGAGTCCCGGGCCACCACCGGCAAGGTCATCCTGGTGCCGGGCTAACCATGTATGCACCGTTGAGGGCGCGGAGACCCTTAAGAGGGTGTCTAAAAAGGCTAGGCACTCGTGGTTTGACAGGCTCACCACGAGCGGTCCTTCAGCCGAAGGACGCCCACCCTTCGACAAGCTCAGAGTGAGCGCTGGTAGTGCACAGCACTTTTCAAACACGCTCTGAGATAACGTAAGGCAACCTTCATAAACTCTGCGCCCTTGGCTCACTCTGCGGTGAGCATTCCAAGGTCTTGCACTGGCTTGGGGCAGGTATAAACCTGCCCCGCCTCTTTGCCCCAAAACAATTGTTGACCAGTTTGGTCAACATTACCTATAATAGTGCTTGCTGAACCCACACTGCGGAGGCCCTCATGGCAGAAGCAACTTTGACCCGGGACGACGTGCTGGAAGTGCTGAAGAGCGTTTATGACCCGGAGATTCCCATCAACGTGGTGGACCTGGGGCTGATATATGACGTCCAGGTCAACGACGGCGATGTGTACGTTCAGATGACCCTCACTTTCCCTGGCTGCGGCATGGGGCCGCAGATTGCCCAGCAAGCGGAGTGGGCCATCCAGGACCTGGAAGGCGTGGAGGACGTGCAGATTGAACTGGTGTTTGACCCGCCCTGGTCGCCGGACCTGATTAGCCCGGACGCCCGCCAGCAGTTGGGCATTTAGCGTCTGACCATTAACCGCAGAGAACGCGGAGTCTTTCATAGAGGTCTTGCGCCGTTTGCTAAACTTGCCCGCGGGCCCGCTCATGGTTCGACAAGCTCACCACGAGCGGTTTAGGCCTTAAGGCAAGGGTCTGTAAGACTTCACTTATCCACCTCAGTGAACTCTGCACTCTGCGCTCTCCGCAGTAAATTCAACTCCCGCACGAGGACTAGATGGCAACTCCCCAGGAAAACGCCCGGCTGGAACAGATCAAACGGGCCTGGCAGCAGAAGCGCGAGATTAACCAGCGCCTTGCCAAAATCAAAGCCAAGGTTGGCGTTTACAGCGCCAAGGGCGGCGTGGGCAAGACCACCGTGGCCGTCAACCTGGCGGTGGCCCTGGCCAAGGAAGGCTGCAAGGTAGGGCTGCTGGACGCCGACATTGACTGCCCCAACGTCACCCGCGCCCTGGGCATCACCGACAAGCCCGAGTATGCGGACAACCAGATTCAGCCGCCGGAGAAATGGGGCGTGAAAGTGGTGTCCATGGCCCTTTTCCAGGAGAGTGAGGAAGAAGCCATCATCTGGCGCGGCCCGATGATCCACAACGCCATCAACCAGTTCCTGCAGATGACCGATTGGGGGGAACTGGACTACCTGGTGGTGGACCTGCCTCCCGGCACTTCCGACGCTCCGCTGACCATTATGCAGGCCCTGCCCATGGATGGCTTTGTAGTGGTGAGCACACCTCAGGCGCTGGCCAACCTGGATGCCCGCCGCTGCATTAACATGATTAGAAAGCTGAATCTGAACGTGCTGGGCGTGGTGGAGAACTACACCGGTGAAATGTTTGGCGAGGGGGCCAGCAAGCAACTGGCCGAGGATGTCCACACCGCCTTTCTGGGGTCGCTGGCCCTGCGGCCTTCTTACCGGGACACTTCCAAACCCACCGCGCTGGCAGACCCAGCGGTGGGAAAGGAATACGCCAGCCTGGCCAAGGCCGTGCGCAAGAGCCTGCAAGAGTCTGGGCGGACGGCGGTCTGAGCCGAGTTGGTGAGGTGACCGTTCCGCTGCGCTCAGGCGTGGGGAAGGGGCTTTGCCCAAAATGTCATTCTGAGTCCCGATTGCATCGGGACGAAGAATCTAAAATCCTGGCATTTTAGACCCTTCGTCCTTCAGCCGAAGGACTCAGGGTGACAATAACTGGCTACAAAACGTTACTGACTATCGAAATCCATACTTTTTGGGCAAGGCTGTGGGGAAGGGAATCGTCACACTGGCAAAGGCGGGTGTCCAGAGGATGTTGCGGGGAGAGGGCCGATGGAGTCCGGTTTCCGCCGGAATGACGCAGAGTTACAGAGCCTTGCGTTAGTTGCTGAACTGGCATATGCTCCGCTCACCCTGAGCTTGCGGAAGGGTGCTTAGACGGCGTGGTTCGACAAGCCCCGACCTGGTCGGGATCCCGATACGTCGGGACTCACCACGAGCGGTCCTTCAGCCGAAGGACGCTCACCCTTCGACAAGCTCAGGGTGAGCGCTGGTAGTGCACAGCACTTTTTAAACACGCTCTAAACCGCTCGTGGTGAGCTTGTCGAACCACGAGCGCCTAGCCTTTTAGACACCCTCTTAGACCTTAATGCAAGCGTCTGTAGCTGTCACGCCACGACCTGCCTTAAGATAAGCAGGCTGTGTTCTTCACTCCCACGGAAAGTTGGGGGTATCCACCGCCTCAGAAACTTCCGGGGCCTCCACTTCCACCGCCGCCTTGCCCCGTTGGGCGCGGCTGGCCCGGTTGCGGCGCAGCGAGGCGCCGGAAATGCGCATCAGCAAATCCACTTCCCGGTCAATGGCCTCCTGGAAGAAGTCGCTCTGCTCACCCATCTGGCGGAACCGCTGATAACGCCGCTTGAGCAGCCGCCCCGGGGAAGTCTTGGCCAGTTCCGCCAGATGCTTCCTCAGGGCGGTCTGAAGCGCCGCCGCCGCTTCTTTGGGGTTGGCGTGGGCGCCGCCCTCCGGCTCCGGCACCACCTCATCCACAATGCCCAGGGCCATGCAGTCCTGGGAGGTAAGCATCAACGCCTCCGCCGCCTCCCGGTCCAGATTGTGGTCCGGGTACGGCCCGCCCAGGGTGCGGTTCAAGGTGATGGGCGCATAGACGGCGTTCTGTTGCATCAGGCTCCGGTCTGCCAGCCCCAGGGACAATGCGCCCTCGCTGCCGCCTTCACCAACAATCACCGACACGATGGGCGTGGGGGCCTGGACCATCAACGACAGAGTAGTGGCGATGGCGTTGCCAATGCCCTGCTCTTCCGCCTCCAGGCCGGGGTCGGCGCCCTGGGTGTCAATGAGGGTCACCAGGGGAAGCTTGAACCGAGCCGCCAGGTTAATCAGCCGCTGGGCCTTGCGCAGGCCGTCGGGGTAAACGTGGTAACGCTCACCCTCGCCCAAGGGACGGCGCTGCTGCCCAATAATGGCCACCGGCTCGTCGGCCAGGTAGCCCACGCCGCCAACCACCGAACGGTCATCGTTGTTCACACGGTCGCCATGCAGCTCGATAAAGGGGTCCAGCACCGCCCGCATGTAGGCCATAGACGTAGGGCGCTCAGCGTGGCGGGCCAGGGAGACCGCCTGCCATACATCTACGGAAGTGTCAACAGCAGGCTCGTCTTTGGGCAGGTCCTTCTGGCTTGCCTTGCCTTGCTTTTGCCCGGTAAGAATTTTAAGCAGGGTGGAAAGGCGCGGCTGGAGCGCTTCCCGGTCCACCACACTGTCCAGCAAGCCGTGGTTCAGGTGGGCTTCCGCAGTATGTGCATCCAGGGGCAAGGGCTTCTTGGAGACCTCCCGAAGGGTACGTAAGGGAGAGAGGCCAATAAGGGAGCCTGGCTCTGCCAGGATAATGTCGGCCAGGTTGGCAAAACTGGCATAGGCCTGGCCGGTGGAGGGGTTGGCCAGCACTACTACAAAGGGCATGCCCTTTTCCCGCAGACGGTTGGCCGCCGCCACGGTCTTGGCCATTTGCATCAGGGACAGGATGCCTTCCTGGATGCGCACACCGCCGCCGGTGACTACCGCCACCAGTGGCAGCTCCCGCTCCGCCGCCGCCTCCAGGGACAGCGCGACTTTCTCTCCCACCACGCTGCCCATGCTGCCGCCCATAAAGCCAAAATCCAGCACCACCAGCATCACTTCGGTATCATCAATGCGGCAGCGCCCAGTCACAGCAGCCTCAGTCAGGCCGGTGCGGTTCTGGTCGCGGGACAGGAGCTTGCGGTAGGGGCCACCGCGGGAGAAGGAGATGGGCGCAACGGATTTGAGGTACTTGAACGACTCTTTGAAGCTGCCCTTATCCACTAGCAAATCAATGCGTTCCCGGGCGGAAAGGGTGTAATGGAAGCGGCAGAAGGGACACACCCGGTAGGTTTGGTAGGCTGGCGATTCGTTGATGGGTTCTTCACAAAGCAGGCAGCGGTCGTGGACAACGGACAAGTAAATGCGGTCCAAGTTGCCGCTTTGCCCGAAGAGATGCACCAAGAAGCTGGCCAGGTTCCTCAATCCGGTCCCCCCGCCGGGGCCTAGCGCAATGGTCGTCCGTTCAGTTTTTGGACGGATCCGCGCAAGAGCTAGCACTTTTATAATACAACCGCTGCGGGGAAATTGGAAAGCCGAATAGTGACAGTTGGACTGTCACTGACGTAGCGGTTGCCGCCAAGGGCACGCTATTGGGCCGGAGCAATTTAACTCTGCTCCAGGTTGGAGGCCTTGCCTGCCGCCAGTGTCCAAGCCAGACCCTGGAAGGCCGCCACATCCCCAGTTGGCCAACCCTTGACACCTCCCTATGGGTAGCTTATTCTTTCGCAAATTACGGAAGGATTACCCGACGCCTTGCCGGCCTATTGTGCTGGCCTGCGGGCGGCAGGTACAGCAGGGAGAGAGGACGCTTTGAGCGCAGCAGACCGGCTTGTGGAAGGGGCAGTAGATATTCACGTGCATTTTTCTCCTGACCCCAGGGTGGAGCGGCGGGCCAGCGCAATTCAGGTGGCGGAGAATGCGGCATCCCTGGGAATGCGGGGCCTGGTGCTGAAAAGCCATGAGTACCCTACCCAGCCGGTGGCTTACACTGCCAGCCAGGCAGTGCCGGGCATTGCTCTGGTGGGAGGCGTGGCCCTGGACTACGAAGTGGGCGGACTTAACCCCGCCGCCGTGGAATGCACCGCCAGGATGGGCGGGCGCGTGGTATGGATGCCCACCTTTGCAGCCAAAGCTGACCGGGCCCACAAGGGGCTGCCCGGCGGCATCTCCCTGCTGGATGACCGGGGCAGCCTGCTGCCGGAAGTGCAATCTATCCTGGAGGTCGTCAAGGCCCATGACATGGTGCTGGCCACCGGCCACGTATCCGTGCCGGAGACCTTTGCCCTGGTGTCGGAAGCCCGCAACATGGGCATTGGCCGGGTGGTGGTGACCCACGGCACTACCTCCGCCTTCTGGACGGGCATCACCGTGGAGGATATGAAAAAGCTGGCGGGAATGGGCGCATACATCGAGCACTGCATCCAGGTGATGATGCCCCTGACCTACCGGGTACCGCCCCGGCAGCTGGCGGACACCATCAAGTCCATTGGCGCTGACCACTGCATCCTCAGCACCGACTTTGGCCAGGACTATCACCCCATACCGGCAGAGGGGCTGCGCATGGGCGTGGCCACCCTGCTCCAGGCAGGCCTGGAGGAAGTGGAGGTGGGAATGCTGGTGAAGGGCAACCCGGCCCGGCTGCTGGGATTGTGACAGTTACTCCCTAGTATCCAAATGGCATCTGCCCACCGGCGCTTCTACTACGGCTGGGTGGTGGCCGGGGCTGCGTCGGGCATTGAGTTCGCCAACGCAGCCTCCGCCATATCTATTCTCACCCTCTTTGTAGGCCCCATGACCAGCGAGCTGGGGTGGAGCCGGACCCAGGTAGCCGCCGCCACCAGCCTGGGCGCAGTGCTGGGCGCGGCTCTGGCCCCATTCACGGGGATGCTGGTGGACCGCAGGGGGTCGCGGCTGCTGCTGGCGGCTGGCGGCCTGGTGGTGGCCCTGAGCTGTTTTTATCTCGCCACCCTTCACTCGTTATGGGGATTTTACCTGGGGTTCACAGCGGCGCGCATCGCCGACCAGGGGGTCATCAAGCCTTCCGCCTCGCCCACGGTAATCAAGTGGTTCCGGCGCTACCGGGGCCGGGCCATGGGGCTGGTGTTCTTTGGAGGTTCCGCAGGCATCATTGTGCTGGCGCCCCTGACCCAGCAGGTCATCCAGCACTGGGGCTGGCGCACCGCCTGGGTTGGCCTGGGCGGACTGATGCTGCTGCTGGGGGTGCTGCCATGCGCCCTGCTTATGCGGCGGAGGCCCGAAGATTATGGACTGGCGGTGGACGGCGGCCCGGCCAATTATTTGTCCAGGGTGGGAGGGGCAGACTCAGCCAAGGGGCTGTCTTCTGACGAGCGTACGTGGAAGCTGGGCCAAATAGCACACACCCCCGCTTTCTGGCTTGCGCTGGCAGCCCTGCTGGCGGTCAGTACGGCCACTTCGGGAGTCGGCCTGCACCTGGTGCCCCACCTGACCCAGCAAGGGCTGAGCGCCGGCGCGGCAGTGGGAGCGGTGAGCGTGCAGGCCGCGGCAGGGGCGTCGGCAACTCTGATTTTTGGGCTGCTGGCTGAACGCCTGCCGCCACGCTGGCTCATGGGCCTGGCCTGCTTACTGGCTGCCCTCAGCATGGCGCTGCTGGCCCGGGCCGACAGCCTCACCGAAACTTACGTGTTTGCCGTGACCCAGGGCGCGGCCTCCGGGGGCATTGGCACCCTGGCGCCCATTTTGTGGGCCAGCTACTATGGACGCGAGTCCATGGGGGCCATTTATGGCCTGAGCCGCGCCGCCCAGGTGATTGGGTTTGCCCTGGGGCCGTTGATTTCGGGCATGGTGTACGACGCTACCCAGAGCTACCAGGGCGCTCTGATACCTTTTGCCATCCTGGCAGCGGGAAGCGCCGCCCTGCTGCTGGCCAGCCGCGCCCCGCAACGGCAGGAGTGAAGCCCGCCAGGAATACCCAGCGGCACCCTGGGCCAAGCCCGCTCCAAAGTTTTGTTCAGCTCTGCTGGGCCTGGAACGCCAGCCGCAGGACCGGCGCACCCACAGGATGATCTTCAGGCACCCGCGACCAGTGGGCAATGCGACAGCCCACCACCCAGGCAATACCCCGCTGCGCCGCCACCAGAGGTACGCGGTCCCGCCAGCTGCGGGGCATCTTAGAGTCGGTAAGGTAGTCTTGAAGCTTCTTCTCCTGGGCCATGCCCAGGGGTTGGAACCGGTCGCCGTGCTGCCGCGCCCGCACCGCTAGCCCGCCCTGGGCGCAGGCGGGATCCAGGTAGGCCGTCAGCGGGTCATCTCCTGTCATTCCATCCCATGCCAGCAATTCCGCCCTTACTCGCCAGCCCTCCGAAAGCGTCTCCCTAATTGCCCCGGCGGCATCCGGCAGAGCCAGGGCAAAAGACCGGGACAGCATTGGATAAGGGCAGGGCAACTGGGCATTGGCAGTGAACACCAACTGGTTAGCCGTGACGTGCAGCCAGTACCCGCCAGGCAGGGGCATGGACTGGCCCGAATGCCCTTGCTGGGCCAACTGGGACATGGCGAGTAAGTGCGGCTCTTCCAGGCGATGGGGGCCTTCCGCCGCCAGGGCATACCCCCGGCGCAGGGCCAGCCGTTGCAGCAATGGGTGCAGGGCCAGCAGGGCCCGGCGTTCCAGGGCCAATGCGCCGCCAGAGAGGCTTGCCGGCGCCAACCGGGGCCAGGCCTTATCCAGTTCCCCTTCTAGAAAGTCCAGTTCCAGATTGGCAGAGCGGGCCAGCCGCACCAAGGCTTGCCGCACCTGGGGATTGTATTCCGCCGCCAACTGAGGCAGCAATTGATGGCGCACCCGGTTGCGGGTAAAGCGGGGCAGCGTGTTGCCGCTGTCCTCCCGGTAGCTGCGGCCCAACTCCCGGCAGCAGGCGGCAGTCTCTTCCTTGGTGGCTTCCAGCAAGGGCCGAAACAACCGCAGGCCTGGGGGATGCTGCGGCCAGGGCCAGGACGACAATTCGGCCATGCCCCGCAGGCCGTGCAGCCCGGTGCCGCGCAGGATGTGCAGCAACACCGTCTCCGCCAGGTCATCGGCAGTGTGGCCCACGGCCACCGCAGCCGCGCCCACTTGCCCTGCCACCTCGGCCACGAAAGCATAGCGCAGTTCCCGGGCCGCCTGCTCAAAGGACGAGATGCCCCGCTCCCGCTGGTAGTCAATGGCCTCCCGCTTTTCCACAGTGGCGGGCAGACCCAGGTCCTGGGCCATGCGGGCGGCAAAGCGGGCGTCTTCGTAGGCCTCCTCGCCCCTAAAGTTATGGTTCAGGTGGGCAACGTGGAGCTTGAGCCGGTGAGAATCTTGCAGCCGGTGAAGGCAGTAAAGCAGGGCTGACGAGTCCGGGCCGCCGGAGGCCGCCACCACCAGGGTGGTTGGCCTTTGGCCCCAGCCCGCCCTGGCCAGGGCGGCCGCCACTTGAGCTTGCAGCTTGGCCAGGGCAGTCACGCCAGCAGGCCCGCCCAGGAAACGCCATCCATTGAGATTGGAAATCCCCCCAACCCCCCTTTACAAAGGGGGGCCAGGGGGGGGTTCTCCGGCAAGCTGCTATGGGAGATGGTTAACATACGCACCACCATAGGGCCGGACTAGCGGTTTTCCAGCGACAGGTGGCTGGTGGAATTGTAGCTAACCAGGCGGCGGCCCCGGCGGTCGCTTTCCAGCACGCCAATGGACCCCAGGGATAGGGACATGGCGTGAAAGCGCGAGAGGGGAGTGCCCACAACTTTGGCAACAATGGTGCGCAGGGCGAAATTGTGGGAGACGATGACCACCACGTCATTTTCCGAATGGGACTGCTCCAGGCGCAAAACGGCCTGCCACGCCCGTTCCTGGAGCTGGGCTATAGACTCGCCGCCGGGCATAACCACGTCCCCAGGGTCCTGCCGCCAGGCCTGGTAAACCTGGGGCCAGTTGCGCCGCATCTCTTCGCCGGTTACGCCTTCCAACCGGCCCAATTGCAGTTCCTTAAAGCCCGGCTCCGGCGACACCGGGATTCCCACCAACCTGGAGATTTCGCCGGCAGTCTGCATGGTCCGAACTAAAGGACTGGCCCAGATGGCCGTGGGCCGCCAGGTCACTGCGGCAATGGCGGTCTCCCTGGCTTGCAGTAAGCCTCGCTGGTTCAGGCCGATATCATGCTGGCCCTGGAAGCGGCCCTCCTTGTTCCAATCGGTCTCGCCGTGGCGCACCAATACCAACTTCACGGAAGCACCTCGGCCTCTTGTTCCGCATCCTTTACATTCAGCCGCTCCACTTTCACCACTTCAATCTTCACTCCGCTCATGGCAGTCACCGTCAAGCTCAAGTTCTGGTACTCCAACGTATCGCCTTCTGCGGGAATACGGCCCAGCCGGTCAAGGATGAAACCGGCCAGGGTCTGGTAGTCTCCTTCGGGAAGCTTCAAATCCAACTCGGAATTGAGGTCAGCGATACTCACGCCAGCATCCACCTGAAAGGTGTTTTCATCCACTGCCGTGTAGCTCTCTTCGGGCAGGTCTCCTCCTTCCCGCACGTCCCCCACAATCACTTCCAGCAGCATCTCCAGGGTAGCCAAGCCGCTGATGCCGCCGAACTCATCCACCATCAATACCAGGCCATAGCCGTTCTTTTGCATCTCGTTAAAGGTGCTGCTGACCGACTTGGTCTCTGGAACGAAGAAGGCAGGGCGCAAATGTTCGGTAACACTGGCATGATCCCGCAACCGTCCCCGGGCTTGGGCCACCAGCACATCTTTTATGTAAAGAACACCTATAACGTGGTCGGTGGAACCTTCAAACACCGGGAAGCGGGTGTGGTTATTCTGGGCGTACATGGTGAGGAAATCCTTCACCATGGTCCCCTGTTCCACCCAGATAATCTCATTGCGGGGGACCATCACCTCCTGCACCTGCCGGTCGCCAAAGTGGAACACTTTTTCCAGCAAGGCTGCCTCAAAGGCGTCCAGCGCCCCTTCCCGGCGGCCGCGCCTGATTAGCATTCGTAGTTCTCCCTCAGTGACTGACGGAGCTTCGTTGCGGAGGCCACCCATGAGGCGGATGAGCTGGCGGGGCAGGAAGGTGAAAAGGTAAAGCGGATAGGTCTCCAGCCACATGACAAAGTCCAGGGGGCGGGCTACCAGCAACGACCACCGTTCTGCTGCGCTGGCCCCCAGGGTCTTGGGCGTAATCTCGGCCAGGATTATCACCAGGAGGGTCATGGCCAGGGGCGCCAGGAACAGCACCGAACCGTGCTCTCCCCAGATATTGAAGGCCAGCGCCGTGCCTACGGAGGAGGCGAATATGATGAGGGCATTAACGGTGACGGAGATGGTGGCAAAGAACTTTTCCTGCTGGTCAAGGATGCGGTTAACCACCCTGGCAGCCCGGTTGCCTTGCTCCGCCAGGTATTGCATCCGGACGCGGTTTACCGAAATGATACCGGCCTCCGCGCTGTTGAAAAAGGCCACCAGGGCAATGCCCACCACCACCAGGATGGCCTGGATGTAGATGCTGGACGCGCCAGCAGAAGAGGGATCAGCGGCGGCTTGCAGAAGCCACCAAGGGAAAATTGAACTTGGGTCGCCTAAATCTTCAATAGCAGGTTCCATATTGCAGCTGCTGCTCCGCGGCGCCGCCGGGACTGGCCCCTGCGGCGGAATTGGTAATGATAATTGGATAATAGCATCTGGCGAGAGGTTAATGCAAAGTTGGCATGAGACGTGGGACTATGGGCCATTGCTCAACAGAATATGGTGTGGTAGATTCTACCCGCATGCGGGTCTAGGCAGCAGATGCCCGCCATAACCAACGACAATCGTGGTTTTGGAGGTTAGTTAAGATACTCTCCTTATTAAAGCGGGTGTGGGCTGCGCCGGTGCTGTTTATCCTGCTGGGCTTCACAGTCGCGGCCTCTAACCCAGAACCCGGCTACGAGGTCTGGGCCATTGACCAGTCTAACTCCACCGGGCTGACTTACGGCGGGACTCTTTATATCTACAACGGCAAGGACCTGGAGCGCGGCCACAAGGCGGCCGAGGCCAAACCTGAAAAGATTGACTTGGCCGGCGCGGCGGCCCAGCTCTGCTTTGCCAAGACGGGCGCTAATCCCGTAAGGCCCCACATGATTGCCATGAACCGGAGCAACACCCACGCCGTCATCTCCTTCGTGTCCACAGGCCATGTTCTTATCATGGACGCAGCAACCCGGTCGCCCGTTGACTGCATCCGCACCTCCGTGGGCGCCGGGGGCGCTCGCCAGGTGCACTTGGCCATCCCATCTCCTGACGAAACGTACATAGCCGTAGCCAACCAGAACGGCAAGCTTTTCGAGCGCATTGACAGTGACTTTGCGACCAATACCTTTTTCCTGAACCCTGCCGCCACCATCAACCTGGCCAGTTGTGTAACACCCAACGGCGCACTATGCCAGGAGGCCGGTGTGCGGCCGGACAACGCCCCCATCTGCCCCATAGTTGACTCCACTAGCCAGTACGTGTTCGTAACGCTGCGGGGCGGCGGACTGTTTGTAGTGGACGCGCAGCAGACGCCCATGCAAATTGTCGCCGAATATGACCTGAACACGGTGCATCCCAATGGCTGCCTTGGCGCCCAGGTTGGCGACAAGATGTACGTGGACTCGGGCGGCGGCACCGCGGCCCACTTGTATGGCGCAGATATCTACGCCTTTCCGGTCACCGGGTTCTCCCCGCTGAATCCGCCCAACGTGCCCGCACCCAAGGTAGTTTTGAGCGACACTTCGGAACAAGCCGACGCTCACGGGGCTACCCTCACCAAACATCAGCGCTACTTGTGGGTGGCGGACCGCGGCCGCAACTTTATCTGGGCCATTGATACGGCAACGGACGAAGTGGTGAACACCATTGGCCTGGCGGGCCCGGTAAGCTCTGACCCTACGCCAGACCTCTTGGCTACCTCGCCCAACGGCAGCCATGTCTTCATGTCGCTGCGCGGCCCCAATCCGCTCACGGCAGACCCCCATGTGAGCACGGGCAGCACTCCCGGCGTTGGCGTGGTCAAAGTGACCGCGGCGGGGGGGGAAATGGCAAGTTTGAGGCAGTGGCGCCGGCCAGCAATGTGGATGCCGGAAATGTGGAACGGGCCGACGTTCACGCGCTCACTATCAGGCCCTTAAAACCCTAGTACCGGCAACGCGGCGAATCCCCCTAGGTAATTTGGCCGGAGGAATCCCCATCATCGGAGCTGGCACAAGAAACGGCAGGGATGAAAGCAGTGTGCTTTTATCCCTGTTGGGGTTCCCGCCCCTGCAATGCCGTATAATTTTTGGGCCTGCTGAGGCATGCGCAGACTCCGAGCTCATTTTTTCACCGGCGTCTGCCAATAACCGCGACAGGCTGGACCGACAGGATTCCCTATGAGCGTTAACATCCTGGGCATTGAGACTTCCTGCGACGAAACCGCCATCGGCGTAGTGGAAGACGGACGAAAGCTGCGCGCCAACGTCATCGCTTCCCAGGTGGACATTCACTCCCGCTATGGCGGCGTGGTGCCGGAGGTGGCCTCCCGGCAGCACGTGCTGGAGATGGCGCCCGTGCTGGAAAAGTCCCTGGCCGCCGCGGGCCTGGGGCTGGAGCAGATTGACGCCGTGGCCGTGACCTACGGACCGGGACTGGCCGGGGCGCTGATTTCCGGCTTGAACACCGCCAAGGGGCTGGCCCTGGCCCTGGACAAGCCTTTGCTGGGGATTAACCACCTGGAGGGCCACATTTACGCCGCCTGGCTCACCGGCCAGCAGCCTGAGGATTCTCCGGGATTTCCCCTGGCATGTTTGGTGGCTTCCGGCGGGCACACGGACCTGATTCTGATGGAGGGACACGGCCAGTACCGGCTGGTGGGGCGCACCAGGGACGACGCCGCCGGAGAGGCCTTTGATAAGGCGGCGCGGGTGCTGGGGCTGGGTTTCCCCGGCGGGCCCCACATCCAGCGGGTGTCCCAGGGAGCCACCGGGCAGGAGCGCCTGCCCAGAGCCTGGCTAAAGGATACCCTGGACTTTAGCTTCAGCGGAGTCAAGACGGCGATGCTGCACCTGGCCCAGGAGCGCGGCATTTACCCCCTGAAGAAAGGCCAGACGGCAGACGCTGCCATTGTGCGAGAACTGGCGGCGGCATTTCAGGAATCGGTGGTGGAGGTAATGGTGCGCAAGCTGCTGGACATGGCGGAGCATTACAAAGCCAAGGGACTGGTGCTGGGCGGCGGCGTGGCGGCCAATGCGCTGCTGCGGCAGGAGACTGCCCGTTGTTCGCCGCTGCCGGTGATTATCCCGCCGCCCATTCTGTGCACGGACAACGGGGCGATGATTGCGGCCTGCGGCTATTTTCAGTTCCAGCGGGGCCTGCAGCATGGGCTGGACCTGGACATTGACCCCAGCCTGCCCCTGGGTTGACAGAGCGGGCGTTGGCCGCTCCGCCTGGCCTGCGTTCTCAGGCCAGTGGGATACCTAAAAAGTCATTGCGAGGGGCGCAGCCCCGAAGCAATCCGGCGTGGGCGAAGGGATTGCTTTGGTTCGCTCGCAATGACCACTGATTAGCTTTTTGGACACGCCCTCAGAGCTTGTGCAGGTGGTTATGCTTCCAGGCCACCCTTCGACAAGCTCAGGGTGAGCGGTTTTCTTCCGCTCATGGTGAGCTTGTCGAACCATGAGCGCCTAACCACCGTAGACACATTCTCGGGGCAGCGAGCCAAGTATGCGCTCATGGTGAGCTTGCCGAACCGCCATTAGCAGGTTAGAGTCCACCCATCCTTCGACAAGCTCAGGATGAGCAGAATACGTGCGTAGCGATTGTCCGCAAGGGCTATGGCTGCGGGCCGCCACTCCCTGCCTTGGAGGCGCGGAGGTTACGGTTGGCCATCACCCCGTGGACCACCTGGAATATCTCCTGCTCTGCCTTTTCACCCCGGCAGGGGAAGCTCAAGACCCACTGGCCCGCCTGGAAAGTGGCGATGCTTTCGCTGCCCCCGCTGAAGTAATACCGCCCGATGAACCACACTCCGGCGGCGATGAGTATCAGCAGCACCAGGGGAAGCAAGTCCACGTTAATTACAGGTATGGACGGACCCTGAAACCTCCCTGCCAGCCAGTAGCCCACCAGCAAGTAAAGCACTATCCCGCCAATGGCTAGCATGATTCCCTGGAACCAGGCCCCGGTGCGCTTTTTGCCTCCGGTTTTGACGATGACGCCCTGGACCGCATCCAGAGGCACCATCGCCACTTCTTTGGGCAAGTGGTCCTGGGCCAGGGATAGCAACCGCTGGTTGGTGGCCACCAACAATCTCCCTGCCGCTGGTATCACGTCGCGAATCAGGCCTTCGTGGGGAGAAAACACATGGACAATTTGCTCGCCCGGCAATAACGCCAGTCCCCGCACACGGGCTTGGGGGGAAGGGGATACAGTTGACAAATTGCTGTTGAACACGTTCATTCTCCGGCCAATATAGTACCATACGGGAGAAAAGACGAAATTGCTGTAGCGCAGTCCTACATCGGACTTTTGCTGAGGCAGGGCACTGCTCCACATCTAGCGCCCCAGCGCGGATTTGTTACTGCCCCAGTGCAATGCCATTGCTCTGTCATCTCCAGGCGCAAGTAATGCATCAATTAGCTTTTCGTCATTCCGGCTTGCGCCGGAATTCGGCAGTACGCTTCAGCCACACCTGTATCTGGACACCGGCTTCCGCTGGTGTGATGGATAGAACCCTAATTTCCTGCCACGGTAAATTAGTCCACTACCAACACTGTAGCGGCCTTGACCAGCATCCTGATGCGTGATACGCTCCCGCTGGAAACAGAATAGCGCGCGGTGTCCCGATGACATCGGGAAGAATAGGGAAGCCGGTGCAACTCCGGCATGCGCCCGGCGCTGTAACTGGGGAGTCTTCCGGCAAGCCATGGCAGCCACTGTCCCACGGTCATAGGGACGGGAAGGCGCTGGAAGGCCAGGATCCAGAAATCAGAAGACCTGCCGCGCTGGTCCAGTCCCGTCGAGGATTGTGCGGGCGAACAGTGCTGTTCTGCGGCTCCCGTCATCAACAGACGGGGGCCGCTTTTATTTTGTGCGCCAGTCCAACTGCCACCCATTCTCCCGCAGGAGGAAAAATGAGCCACGCAACCAGCCTAAAAGCTGTGCAGTCCCAAACTAATTCCACTTTGCCGGGGCCCACGGCAGAGTCCCAGGCCAGTTCTGTGACACCGCCAGGGGCCAGGATTTCCGCCCAGTTCCCGGAGGAGCAGTTGCGGGGCGTGTACCGCGCCATCTACGCCCGGCGGGATATCCGCCACTTTCTGCCTGACCCCATTCCGGACCAAATCCTGGCGCGGTTGGTGCAGGCGGCCCACCACGGCCCTTCTGTGGGCTTCATGCAGCCCTGGGACTTTATCCTCATTCGTGACACGGGCGTGCGCCAGCAAGTGCGGGAGTTGTTCCTGCGGGAACGCCAGGCTGCGGCCTGCTTTTTTGATGAGCCGCGCCGCTCCCAGTACCTGTCCCTGAAGCTGGAAGGCATTCTTGATGCACCGGTGAACCTCTGCATTACCTGCGACCCTACCCGCGCCGATATTGTGCTGGGCCGCAACTCGGTGCCGGAGACCGACGTTTACTCCACCTGCTGCGCCGTGCAGAACCTGTGGCTGGCCGCCCGCGCGGAAGGCATTGGCATGGGCTGGGTGAGCATTCTCAAGCTGCCCCAGCTGCGCCAGATTCTTGGCGTGCCTTCCCACGTTATTCCCGTGGCCTACCTGTGCTTGGGCTATGTGTCTGAGTTCCCAGGGCAGCCCTTGCTGGAGAAGGTGGGCTGGCGCCAGCGCATGGACTTGAACGAACTGCTCCACTTCGATGGCTGGGCTGGGAACAGCTCTGGCGGCGCCGATTGTTGGCAGGGCTTCCAGCAAGCCCTGGCGGAGGGTGCGCCCATCCCCTGAGAGGGTGATTACAAAGTGAATCTGGGGGTGCAGGGGACGCAGTCCCCGCCGTCCTTCTCAGGAAGGATGGGGTGTTCCCCAGGGATGCTCCTTTCTTCCCTCTCTCCCGCTTTGCGGGTGTTGCCTCCAAACACCTACGCCTGACTGAAACTGTCATCCTGAGTCCCGATTGCATCGGGACGAAGGATCTAAGATGCAAGTCGTATAGGCGTCTATCGTAGATTATTACCCGGTTTTCTAGATTCTTCGTCGTCCCGATGTCATCGGGACTCCTCAGAATGACACTTTTGAGGCAAGACCCGGACCCAGCCAGCCTGCATGGTAGAATGAAGGCATACCAACCAGCAGGCGGGTTCTTCTGTGGAACTGGTGCAGCAACAGAAACTGCAACGTTATCGGGGTCAGAGCCTCCGGTTTCTGGAGCGGGCCAACGCCGAAATCGGCGCGGGGCGCTGGACCAGGGGCGAAGAGATGCTCTGGGCCAGCCTTTCCCTGGCCATTAAAGGCGTGGCCCTAGGCCGCGGCCAGGAATTGGCTGACGACCAGGCGGTCCGCGCCTACGCTGCCCGGCTGGGGCAGGAACTCCGCGACCAGCGGGTGCGGGAGGCCTTCACCCGCCTGGCGTCGGTCAGCGATACACTGGAACGGTTCTACGAGTCCCGCACCCGCCTGGACTACCTGCTGGTGATGCTGGAGGATGTCAAATCCGCCATCCAGCGCCTGTGGGAACTGGCCCTGCCGGACCATGACGACTAGGTTGGCTTCCAGCCTCCGGCCTTCCCCAGATTCCTCCGCCGCTGCTTGCCCGCCCAGCGTCGCCATCCACACCCAGGGCTGCAAGCTGAACCAGGCCGACAGCGAGGCCCTGGCCCGCCGCTTTGCCCTGGCTGGCTTCCGTCTGGTGGACTCCCCTGCCAGCGCCAACGTTTTTGTGCTCAACACCTGCACGGTCACCGCCGCCGCCGATGCCAAGGCCCGCCAAGCCCTGGGCGCCGCCCGCCGCGCCAACCCTCGCCTACTGGTGGTAGCGGCGGGATGTTACGCCCAGCGGGCCGCCGCAGAACTGGCCGCTATGGAGCCAGTCTCCCTGGTGGTGGACAATACGCGCAAGGAGCAGCTGGTGGACCTGGTGCTGGCAAAGCTGGGACTCTCCCCAGCGCCATCAGGTCAGGGCAATCCCGAATCATCGTCGGCCTTTGTCCCTGGCTTCGGCGGGCGCACCCGGGCTGCCATCAAAATCCAGGAGGGCTGCAACCAGGTCTGCACCTACTGCATTGTGCCCCGGGTCCGGGGCCGGGAGCGCAGCGTCCACCCCGACGCGCTGGTGCAGCAGGTGGCGCAGCGGGCGCTGGAAGGCGTGCAGGAGGTGGTGCTTACCGGCACGCAGCTGGGCAGCTACGGGTTTGATATTTCTGGGGCCAGCCTGGCGGCGCTGCTGCGGCGCATCCTGAAAGAAACGGCCATCCCCAGGCTGCGGGTGTCATCCCTGCAGGCCCAGGAAATCAGCCCGGAGTTGCTGGCGCTGTGGCAAGACCCCCGGCTGTGTCCCCACTTTCACCTGCCCCTGCAGAGCGGCAGCGATGCAGTTTTGGCGGCCATCCACCGCCGCTATGACACGGCCTGTTACGCCCGCAGTGTGGAGCTAATCCGGCGCGCAATTCCTGGCGCTGGCATAACCGCTGATTTGATTGTGGGCTTTCCCGGTGAATCCAGCCCTGACTTTGCGGAAACCTGCCGGTTTATTCAGGCTATGAACTTCAGCGACCTGCACGTGTTCCCTTACTCGGCGCGCCCCGGCACCGCCGCCGCCCGCCTGCCCGGACAGGTGGCTGCTACGGTCAAGGCGGAGCGTAAGGCCCAGACTCTGTCCCTGGCCCAGGAGGGTTTCGCCGCCTTCCGCCGGGCGCAGCTGGGCCAATCCCGGCCCGTGTTGTGGGAGCTGGCCATGAAGCGGCGCGGAGGCAATGCCGTGTGGAGCGGCCTTACCGACAATTACATCCGGGTTTACGCCCGGAGCAAGGAGTTGCTGGGCAATACTATCACCCAGGCCCAGTTGATATCTCTGGAAGGCGAGCAGATGCTGGCAGAGCCGGAGGGGATAAGTTAGTGGGTCAATCTGGTCTTCGTTGTTCCGGCGCAAGCCGGAACCCAGTGGTGCGGCTCATCCGTATCCCTATGTAGGCACTGGCTTCCGCCGGTGAGACCGATGATGCCTAAGCTAGCTGACCACTGCCCGGCGGTGCGTAGGGCCGTCCCGACCTGTCGGGACTGCGCCCCGGCGTGGCTGCAGGGACAACCGGCAATTGACGGTCTGCCTGGGGCTGGCTATCATGGCCTCAGGCCAGTAACCTGATATGCGCCGACCCCAGGAAACTGTATGACCACCCAGCTAGCAGCCAAAACACCCCAGGAAATCCGGGCGCTTATCCGCTCCGGGCGCTGGCGCGGCGTCACCTCCGGAGTGGCGGCGGGCTACGTGCAGGCCAACCTGGCGATTCTTCCCAAGGACCTGGCCTTCGATTTCCTGCTCTTCTGCCAGCGCAACCCCAGGCCCTGTCCCCTGTTGGAAGTGGTGGAGGCCGGAAGCGCCGAGCCGCGGCTGACTGCGCCCGGCGCTGACCTGCGCACCGACGTGCCTGCCTACCGCATCTACCAGCAAGGTCGGCTGGCCGCCGAAGTGGACTCCCTGCAAGACCACTGGCGGGATGACCTGGTGTCTTTCTTGCTGGGTTGCAGCTTCTCCTTCGAGAATGCCATGACCGATGCCGGTATTCCTGTGCGCCACCAGGAGATGGGCTGCAACGTGCCCATGTACGTCACTAACATCGCCACTGCTCCCGCCGGGGTCTTCGCCGGACCGATGGTGGTGAGTATGCGTCCAATCCCGCGGGAGCAGATTGTGCGGGCGGTGCAAGTTACCTCCCGCTTTCCCGCCACCCACGGCGCGCCGGTGCATATCGGGCGGCCCCAGGATATTGGCATTCGCGACCTGGACCGGCCGGACTATGGCGACCCTGTGGAGATTCGTCCCGGCGAGGAGCCGGTATTCTGGGCCTGCGGCGTCACGCCCCAGGCGGTGGCCCTGGCCTGCCAGCCCTCCTTGATGATTACCCACGCGCCCGGCAAAATGTTCGTCACTGACCGCCGGGACGCTGACTATGCGGTTCTGTAGCTGGTAAGGCCAGTTATGCCGCTGCCCCCATCCAGCTACGTCCAGCTTGCCCCAGACCTGCCCGTTTGCCGCCTGCTTAACGGCATGTGGCAGGTCTCCGGCGCTCACGGGGCCATTGACCCCGGCCCGGCCGTCCGCAGCATGTTCGACTACCTGGATGCCGGGTTCACCACCTGGGACCTGGCCGACCACTACGGCCCGGCGGAGGAGTTCATCGGCGAGTTCCGCCGCCAGCTTGCCGCCGCCCGCGGCCCGAAGACCCTGGGCGGCATTCAGGCCTTCACCAAGTGGGTGCCGCGGCCTGGCCCCATGTCTGCTTCCCTGGTGGAGCAGGCCGTCGCCCGCTCCCTGCGCCGCATGGACACCCCTACCCTGGATTTGATCCAGTTCCACTGGTGGGAGTACCAGGACTCCCGTTACCTGGACGCCTTGACGCACCTGGCGGGCTTGCAAGCCCAGGGCAAGATTCGACACCTGGCCCTGACCAACTTTGATACCCAGCATTTAAAGCGCATCCTGGAGCACGGCATCAAGATAGTGTCCAACCAGGTGCAGTGCTCCATCATTGACCGGCGGCCCCTGGTGCAAATGGCCCCCTTCTGCCGGGAGCATGGCGTTGGGCTGCTGGCCTACGGCGCGCTGGCCGGCGGGCTGCTTTCGAACAAGTACCTGGGCCAGCCTGAACCTGCCCGCAGAACACTGACAACGGCCAGCCTCCAGAAATACAAGCAGATGGTGGACGCCTGGGGCGGCTGGCCGCTGTTCCAGGAGTTGCTCCAGGCCTTGAAAGGTGTGGCGGACAAGCACGGTGTGAGCATCGCCAACGTGGCAGTGCGCTATGCGCTGGACATGCCTGCGGTGGCCGGAGCAATAATTGGCGTGCGGCTGGGCATCGCTGAACACCGGCAGGACAACGCCAGGGTCTTTGGTTTTAATCTGGATGCGGATGATCTGGACAAGATAGAGGCGGTGCAGCGCAAGTCCAGGGACCTGTACCGGCTTATTGGCGACTGCGGGGACGAATACCGGCGGTGAGAAACGGCCCACATACGGACTTTCCCCGGCCTTGCACGAAAACTGTCATGCTGAGGAGTCCCGACGACATCGGGACGGCGAAGAATCTAAAAATCTAGGCCTTGCCCCAAAAGTACGGCTTTCTACATTCAGGAGCATTTTACATCCAATTTATTGTCACCTTGAGCGAAGGGAAGGGTCTAAAGTGCCAGGATTTTAGATTCTTCGCAGCGCTCAGAACAACATTTTCCTTTAGAGGCGCGTACTTTTCTTCCAAGGCACTCTTCCCCCTTAACAAGGAGGAAGGAATAATTATCCCCCTTATTAAGAGAGAGACGGGAAGAGGGGAACTTCAGGGGATTCTGCCAGGGTCTCAAATAAAAGGAGTCTGCCATGCAAATAGGCGCTATTTTCCCCCAGACCGAAATTGGCGCAGACCCCGGGGCCATCCGCGACTTTGCCCAGGCTGCCGAAGAACTGGGTTACTCCCACCTGTTCATTGCCGACCACGTGCTGGGCGGCGACCCGCAGCACCACCCGCACCTGGCTAACTCCTACTACACCCACCGCAGCGTGATGCATGAGCCTTTCACCCTCATGGGCTACCTGGCTTCCATCACCAAGCGGGTGGGATTGGCTACCGGTATCCTCATTCTGCCCCAGCGCCAGACCGCTCTGGTGGCCAAGCAGGCGGCAGAAGTGGACGTGCTCAGCGGCGGGCGGCTGCGCCTGGGCGTGGGCGTGGGCTGGAACCCCCTGGAGTACGAAGCCCTGGGCCAGGATTTTCACACCCGGGGCCGCCGCAGCGAGGAGCAGATGGCTGTGCTGCGCGCGCTGTGGACCCAGCCGGTGGTGGACTTCCACGGACGTTGGCATAACATCACCAACGCCGGGCTTAACCCCCTGCCGGTGCAGCGGCCCATACCTATCTGGATGGGCGCGGGCAGCGCCCAGGCCAACACCCCCATCCCCACTGAGCGGGTGCTGCGCCGCATTGCCCGCCTGTCCGATGGCTGGTTCCCCAATTTCCCCCCTGGCCCAGCAGGCCGGGAGGCCATTGCCCGGCTGCGCGCCGCCATTGTGGAAGAAGGGCGCAAGGTGGAGGATGTGGGCATCGAAGGCCGCCTGCGCATTACCGGCAAACAGCCGGAGGACTGGGCGGATGAGCTGAAAGGCTGGGAGGAGTTGGGGGCGGTTTCCGTGACGGTGGAGGCCCGCCGGGGCGGGCTGCGGTCCGTGGATGACCACATTGAAGCCATCCGCCGGTTCAAAGAGGTTATGATGTAGGGGCGCTCCTGCTCCATTGCGCTGGCGGCGCGCAAAATTGTAAGGGGACGGCAATTCTCTGCCGCCCCCTGATAATTTGACTTTGGTTTGGACCGGCGCTGCGCCAGCCATCCCACTGGCCAGAGCTAGTTGACCTGGTGCTCCCGGCGCAGCAAATCTTTTGCCGTGTCGCCAACCCCTGACTCGATGCAATCCCGCAGTGTCGAGTAGATGGCCTTGTTGATGGCCCCCATCATCCAGGCTTCGTAATTAGCGCTGGTCTGGTAGCTATTCTTGAGAGCAACAAGCCGCTGGAGCAGCGTGAAAGAATGTTCCTGCAGCGGAGTCATCCCCTGCTCCCTAGTTTCCCCAGCGGTCCTTTGTTCAGTGCTTTCCTTGGAAGTATTCATTGCCTTCTCCCGGACCCATCCTTGAGTCGGGCTGACTCACCATTTCCTTATTATACCAGATGGTCTATGCGGTGGTAGTGGGGAAATCCCACTGGATTACACCTCTCGGAACTCTCCCTCCACCGTGCTGCCACCTGGCTGGTCTTGCTGCGGGCCTGCGCCGTCGCCGGAAGGCTGGCCTGGCTGTTGCTGGGTCTGCCCCTGGCTGTACACCGCCTGGCCCACCGCCTGCAGGGCGCTGTTCAGGTCCGACATGGCGGTCTGAATCTGGGCAGTATTGTTGGCCGTAATGGCGCTCTTCAGCGCAGCTATCTTGGCCTCCACGTCGCCCTTCAGATTGGCAGGCACCTTGTCCCCGCTCTCCCGCATCATCTTCTCCGCGCTGTAAACCAGGGAATCAGCCTGGTTGCGGGCCTCTATCTCCACCTTCCGGCGCTGGTCGTCGGCCTCGTGGGACTTGGCATCGTCCACCATGCGGTTGATGTCTTCTTTGGACAGGCCGGAACTGGGCTGAATGACAATCTTCTGCTCCTTGCCGGTGCCCTTGTCCTTGGCGGACACGCTCAGTATTCCGTTGGCGTCAATGTCAAAAGTGACCTCAATCTGGGGCACGCCCCGGGGCGCCGGCAAAATGCTGTCTAGGGTAAACCGGCCAATGGACTTGTTGTCCGGGGCCATAGGCCGTTCCCCTTGCAGCACGTGGATTTCCACGCTGTTCTGCCCATCGGCGGCGGTGGTGAACACCTCCGCCTTCTTGGTGGGAATGGTGGTGTTGCGCGGGATTAAAGTGGTCATCACCTTGCCCAGGGTCTCCAATCCCAGGGTAAGGGGCGTAACATCCAGCAGCACAATGTTCCCCACCTGGCCGGACAGCACGCCCGCCTGCACTGCCGCGCCCAAGCCCACTGCCTCATCGGGGTTGACCGACCGGTTTGGTTCCTTATTGAAGAGGGACTTGGCCTTTTGCTGCACCGAAGGCATGCGGGTCATGCCGCCCACCAGGATTACCTCGTCCACATCCTTGGGGGCAATGCCCGCGTCGGTCAAAGCCTGCTTGCAGGGCCCTTCCAGCCGGTTAATCAAGTCGGCTACCATCTGCTCCAGGCGGCCCCGGGTTAAAGTCTTCACCAGGTGCACTGGCCCCGTGGAGCTGGCCGTGATAAAGGGCAAGTTGATCTCCGTCTGCAGGACCGTGGAAAGCTCAATCTTGGCTTTCTCCGCGGCGTCACGCAGGCGCTGCAACGCCATGCGGTCCTTGGACAGGTCAATGCCGTTCTCCTGGCGGAACTCCTGAATCAGCCACTCCAGGATCTTCTGGTCAAAGTCGTCGCCACCCAGGTAAGTGTCGCCGTTGGTGGACTTTACCTCAAACACGCCGTCGCCCATCTGGAGCACGGTCACGTCAAAGGTGCCGCCGCCCAGGTCGAACACCACAATGGTGGCGTCCTTTTGTCTCTTGTCCAGGCCATAGGCCAGGGCCGAAGCCGTGGGTTCATTGACAATGCGCAGCACTTCCAGCCCGGCAATGGTGCCGGCGTCCTTGGTGGCCTGGCGCTGGGCGTCGTTGAAGTAGGCCGGGACAGTGATGACCGCCTGGGTGATTTTCTCCCCCAGCTTGGCCTCGCAGTCCTGGCGCATCTTCTGCAAAATGAAGGCCGAAACTTCCGGCGGGGAGTAGGTCTTGCCGCCCAGTTCCACGTGGGCGTCTCCGTTGGAGGCCTTGACCACCTTGTAGGGAAGCACGCGCATGGCCTGCTTCACTGCGGGCTCGTCAAATTTACGGCCCATGAGCCGCTTCACCGAGAAAATGGTGTTGTCCGGATTGGTGACGGCCTGGCGCTTGGCAATTTGGCCGATGTACCTTTCGCCGGTTTTGGTGTTGAAGCCCACCACTGAAGGGGTCAGGCGCCCGCCTTCGGCGTTTTCCACTACCACTGGCTCGCCGCCTTCCATAACGCACGCTACCGAGTTGGTGGTGCCCAGGTCAATTCCCAGTACTTTTGCCATAATGGTCTCCTTAAGTTGCAATGGTGCTATTGGGCTACGACCACCTGGGCCGGTTGAATCACCCGGTCGTGCAGTTTGTAGCCGGAGCGAACTACTTTGATGACATATCCTGAAGGGTATTCATTGGTCTTGGTCAGTTCCAAGGCCTCATGCTCCACCGGGTTGAACATTACTCCGGCGGCATTGATTTTGGCAACGCCCTCCGAGTCCAGGAGGCCGCTTAGCTTGCGCTGGATGAGCTTGAACCCCTCCAGCCACGCGCTTTCTTGCCCCCCGGCGTGGGAAATGGCCAGGTCAATCTCGTCGGCCAACGGCAGCAGCTTGGTCAGCAGCCGGCCGTTGGAGTATTTTTGCTGGGTCAGGCGGTCTTCATCGGTGCGCCGCCGGAAGTTGACCAGCTCCGCTTGGGCGCGCTGGGCCTGGTCCAGGTGTTCCTCGGCGCGTTTGCGCGCCGCCTCCAGGTCCCTTTGAAAGGCGGCCGCCTGTTCCCCAGGCGGCAGATTCTGATAAGGGTTGGACATTCCCTGGCTTGCTGCGCCCATGTTCGGCTGCTGCATGTTCTCATTTCCCATTGCCATAATGTATCTCCAAGACTAAATGCTACCTGAGTCCACCGGCAGGTTCAAGGCATGGAACAGGTGCGCAATTTCCTGTTCCAATACCTGTGCCAGGGGCGTTCCAGCTGCCGCGGCATTTATCCGCGCCCGCATCTCCATCAGTTGGTCAACCAGGGTCAAGGTGAACTCCACCCCTGCCAGGTTAAACCCCAAATTTTCCACCAGGTGCCGTATCAGGTATAGCTTGCGGATGTCCTCCTGGGAGTAGAGGCGCAGCATGCCCACGCTGCGGCCCGGATTAATCAGTCCAAGCCGTTCATACTTTCGCAGGGTCTGGGGGTGCATGTCCAGGATGCGGGCGGCCACGCTGATGACATAGACGCCCTCCACTTCCACCACCGGGTTGGCTGCGCCAGCCGCTGCCTCCGAAGTTCCAGCGTCCTGGGCGGCCAGTTCCCCAGCCCGGGGAGGAAGAAAAGGGTCTTGGGAACGCGCGCTGGCGTGGTCGTCAACGCGGCGTCTGAACCGCTCATACATCCGGCTGGCCTCCTGCTGCGTAAGATTATTCAACACGCTTAATATAATAAATATTGACACAGTTCATGTCAAGATTTATTATAGCTGTGGCGAAGCTGTGGTGAGCGTGAGCGTCGCAGGAGGTTGAAAAAAGACCATGATTAAGTTCAAAGCTTGTCCCAAGTGCCGGGGCGACATTTATGTGGCCCAGGACATGTTTGGGCGGTACTTGAACTGTTTGCAGTGCGGCTACCTCAAGGACATTCCAGAGGAACCGGTGGCGCGGCCCCGGCGGACGGGTGGGATGGTAGTCGAGGAAGTTCAGGAGGTGGAGCGCGCGGCTGCCTGATTCTTCACGCATATCCCAAGGAAATTCCGGACCCAGCTCCGGAAATAAGTAAAAAACCCCAGGGGTGTCAACCGCTCCTGGGGGTTTCTTTTTGGCCGGGATCGGCAGCTCTGGCCGGGTTGGGGCTAGTGCTCAGCCAAATTAATTCCGGAATTGCTATTCTGAGCGAAGCAAAGAATCTGGATTGAGGATAGCCTCTCTCTCGATTCTCCGGTTGTCCCGATTTCATCTGGACTCCTTCAGAATGTGTCTAAGAATGTGTCTAAAAAGTGCTGTGCACTACCAGCGCTCATCCTTCGACAAGCTCAGGATGAGCGGGCTTTCCCGCTCGTGGTGAGCCTGTCGAACCACGAGCACCTAGCCTTTTTAGACACCCTC
>VGZV01000030.1 GCA_016872385.1 SAR202 cluster bacterium
CCCGGCAGCCAATCACAGGGACCCGGCAACAATGCTTCGGTAACATTCCTGGATCAGTGAATCATCTGCCCTTCGGTAACATTCTTGTTTGAGTTGACACGGCCCCCAACAGTATTGTACTGGCACCAAAAACAAACACTGCTCTGGCCGAGAACGTTGCTTGACGCACTAAAACCGGATGGGTCATCACAGCGCCGTCCCGACCGGAATAGAATGGCCGGTCAAGGCAATTCCCCGGCAAGGGATGGGGCCGGTTGAATGTCTCAGACTGGCCGGCGCTCTTGGGCCGAAATATCTCACCCGTTGTGGATTCAGTTCACAGCGTGTATATTCATGTTAAGGAGAGTTGGGCTGGCCCGCCGGATTCAGCCCAGGCAAAATAAAAAGGACAATATGTCGTTTGAATCAGGAATGAGCACTGTCCTGCTTTATATCTCCATTGGACTGGTAGCGCTGTGGACTGCCCGCCTGGCGTGGAGCAAGGGCCGCAGCCCGTGGATTTGGGCCGCGGCGGCTTTGGCGCTGGCTTTCCTGCCCTGGAAGGTCGCATCCATGGCGCCGATGGTTTTGCTGCTCTTCCTGCGCAGCCGGGCGCCCGTCCAGGAGCCTCAGTCGCCCCCGGAGGAGGGGGTCACGTGCCCCAAGTGCCACACTCATCACCTGAGCAAGCAAAATTTCTGCGTGCAATGCGGCTGGGACTTGTCGAAAGTAGAAGCGCCAGTGCAAGCCGGCGCTCCCCCAGCTTCAGCCCCCGCCCCGGCTGCGGCGGAGCCACGTCAGGCGCCCAAGGAGTCTGCGGCCCCAACACCCGCCGCCAAGACCGAGCCTGCGATACCCTCAAGTACTGCCGCCGAACCGCCGCCCCCAGTCCACGAAGCGCCTCCGCCCAAGCCGCCGCGGGTGCACCGCCCACCCACCGCAGCCGGCATGACCGAGCGCGGTATGGGCCTGGTGGCCCAAGGCAAGTTTCAGGAGGCGGTGGACCAGTTCACTAAGGCAATTGCCCTGGACCCGACCTTCCGGACTGCGTGGGAGCGCCGCGCCGAGGCCTACGAAAAGCTGGGGCGCGCCAGGGAAGCCGCGGAAGACAAGCGCAAGTTACAAGCCCTGGGCGGGCAGGCTAGCTAGCCACTGCCCTAACAGCAGGACGTTTGCCAGCAAGCCGCTGGGGCGCCGCCTTCCAGTAGTAGTTGTGGATGCCATTGACCACCCGCAGCCGCCGGAAGCTCATTTCTACGGGCATCCCAATGCGCACTTCCCTTAACTCCCGGTCTGTCATCATGCACAGCATCCTGCCTCCCACCGCAAAGTCAACCACCGCCACCACTAAGGGCGTGTCCACCGCACCCGCAATGTAGTCCATAGAGTAGGTGAACAGGGTGGCGGGCTGGTCGCTGAGGCGCACCGGCGCGGCGCTGTCCGAAGCCTGGCAGTTGACGCAGATGCGTTGCTGCGGATATTGCAGGTAGCCGCACCGGCTGCACCTGCCGCCGTATAATCGCAGGTTCTTGTCTGTCTCCCGCCACAAAGCGGCCACCGATGGCGCAGGCGGGGAAGGACGGCGGCTAGCCGAGTCGGTCAGCCAGACCTCGCGCCAGCGGGCATACGTCTCATAGCTGTCAAGGACTACTTTGGCATCCAGGTATCCAGTGCCCCCTCTTTGTTCAGCCGCGGCGGCCTTTATTCCCGGCGTAGTCCGGAACGCCAGCACATCGCAGCCGTCGCCGTAGGAGACCGCCAGCAGCAGCTCCCCTGCCGCTGCCTGTTCCAGGGCGCGCACTAGCAGCATCAGCGGAAAAGCGGCTCCGGTGCAGCCCAGCCTGCCAAACAAGGGCTCCACCATCTGCGGGGGCGCAAACCCCAACCGGCGAGCCAGAGAATCGTGTCTGCGCCTGTCTGGAGCATACAGCGCTACGCGGCGCACGTCCTTTTGCGAGAGGCTGCGCTGGCTCAGGAATGCCGATACTGCTTCCGGCACTACGCGCTCCAGTCCCTCTTCCGTGGCAAAGCGGTCCTCCCACGAGCGCACGAAACCTTCACCCGAAGCGCGCCAGTTGTCCAGCAGGTTCTCGGTTATGGAGTGGCTGCCTGCAAAATCCGCGATTACACCATCCCTAGCCACCAGCAACGCCGCCGCGCCATCTCCGGAGGAACGTTCCAGATCGCTGCGGGGCGGTCCCTGGCGCATGTCCGCCGCCACTACCAGAACCTGCCGGGCACTGCCCGCGGCCACTGCGTCCAGGGCGGACTTCAGCGCGGCAGTGCCGGACTTAAGCACCCCCGTGACATCGGCGGTAAAGATTTCCCGCCGCAAGTCCAGGGCTGCGGCGATGATGGCTGCATTTTGCTTCTCCAAGTACGGCGGCGTGGTAGTGGCGAATATCAGGCCATCCACCTGATTCCGGTCCAGTCCCTGGAGGCAGTCCGCCCCGGCCGCCACCGACATGGTGACGCTGTCCTCATCAAAATTGGCCACTGCCCTCTCAACTGAGGAATTCCAGCCCGCGGTGGCGGCCCCCAGGCGGTATCGGGGTACGTAGGCGCCATATGCAGCAATTCCCGGCAAGGTAGCCTCCTGGCATGGTGAATGGGCCAATGCTAGCAAGTCTCTCCCAAACCAGTCAATTACAGCTCGCCCAATCAACCCGCAGCATTATGCTACAATGAAACCTACGTATAATGCACAGGTGTTCCCCACGGGAATACATTCGCCCAGGAGCATCTCCCTTGCCAAAATCTCGTATTTTATGGTCAGCCTTTGCGGTTGCACTAATTATGGCGGCCGCCGGCCTGGTGATTGGCTGTAGTATTCAGTTTCCTGGAGTTCCAGCCCGACAAGGCCATGCGCAAATCGAAGGCTTGCCCCCGGAGTTCCAACGGCTGGCCGAAGTATGGGAAGTGCTCCAAAAAGAGCACTACGGCAGGGAACAACTTGATGCGGAGAAGGTAAGCGACGGCGCTATCCGGGGCATGATGCTGGCCCTGGACGACCGTTACGCCTCCTTCCTGGACGCCAAGCAATACAGTGTCGAGTCCCAGGACTTACGCGGCTTTTTTGAAGGCATCGGCGCGCAGGTGGTTATGGAGGAGGGGCTGGTGACCATTTTAGCGCCTCTGCCCAATACGCCCGCGGCCAAGGCCGGGCTGGAGCCAGGAGACGCCATTCTGGCCATTAATGGCGAGAGCACCGCGGGCCTGACCTTGCTGGAGGCGGTCAACAGGATTCGCGGCCCCAAGGGCACCACCGTGACTCTGAGCGTGCTGCACCGCGGCTCCCTTGAGCCTGCCACCGTTACCATCACCAGGGCCGTCATTGAACTGAGCAGTGTTGAACTGAAGATGCTGGATGGAGGTATTGGGCGCCTGAAGATCAGCGAGTTCAACAGCAACACCAACGACGAGCTGAAAGACGCATTGGCCCAGTTCCGCCAGGCCCAGGGCCGCGCCCTGGTCATAGACCTGCGCAACAATCCCGGAGGGCTTCTGAACAGCGTGGTGGACGTGGCTAGCCAGTTCTTGAAGGACGGCTTGGTGCTGTACGAAATGGATGCCGTGGGCAACCGCACCGATTGGAAAGTGCGCGGCGGGGGCCAGGCTCAAGATGTTCCCCTGGTGGTGTTAATCAATGAATACAGCGCCAGCGCTGCGGAAGTCCTGTCCGGCGCGCTGCTAGACCGCCAGCGGGCCACCCTGGTGGGCGCCACATCATACGGCAAGGGCAGCGTTAATACGTTACGGCAGCTAAATGATGGTTCGGCCATCTACTTCACCATTGCCCGCTGGTTCACGCCTAACGGCAATCTCATTGAAGGCAAGGGCATTACCCCCAACGTGCCGGTGGAGTCCAGCCGGCGCGACCAGCCAGATGCGCAAATGGCCAAAGCCCTGGAAATTCTTAACCAGCAACTTGCTGCAGGGAACCCATAGCCGTGGCTAAGAAGCGAAAGCCAGCCCCTGAGCAAGGGGGAGACCGCACCCTTTCGGTGAACCGCCGCGCGTTCCACGACTACGATATTCTGGAGCGCTACGAAGCCGGCGTGGTGCTGACGGGAAGTGAAATCAAGTCCCTGCGCGCGGGCCGGCTGGACTTCAAGGACGCTTACGCCCGGCCCGAAGACGGCGAGGTGTGGCTGGTTAACGCCCACATACCCCATTACGGCCCGGCCAGCATTTACAATCACGACCCAGACCGGTCCCGCAAACTGCTGCTGCACCGGCAGCAGATTAGGGAACTGGCCGACGCCGTGGCGCAGAAAGGGCTTACCATCATCCCCCTGCGGGTCTATATCAAGAACCACGTAGCCAAACTGGAACTGGGGCTGGCCCGCGGAAAGCGCCAGTATGAGAAGCGGCAGGCGCTTATTGAGAAAGATATGGACATGGAAGCCCGCCGGGCTCTGCGCGCCGCCCGCTGAAAGCGCCCAAATGCGCTATAATCAGTGCCCGGCAGCCACTGCCAGACCTTATTCCACCTAGGAGGAGCGCCTTGATTCGTACCCTCGGAGACAAGACTCCCAAGGTTGCACCCACTGCTTGGGTCAGCGAGTTCGCCTACGTAGTGGGCTACGTAGAGATTGGTGAATACGCCAGCGTTTGGCCTGGCGTGACCATTCGCGGCGACGGGGCCAACAAGATTACCATTGGCAACCACGTTAATATCCAGGAAGGGGCCGTAGTCCACGGCAATGGCATGGTGATTGAAGATTATGTCACCATAGGCCACTGCGTGGTGGTCCACGGCGACCGCATTGGCGAAGGCTCCCTCCTGGGCAACAACTGCACCTTCTTGAACCGGGCCAGCATCGGAAAGCGTTGCCTGATAGCTGCCAACTCGGTGGTCCGCTCGGGGGACAAGATACCCGACAACTCCTTTGTCACCGGAGTTCCTGGGGAGGTCAAACGGCCGGTGACCCAGGAGCAGATTGACCGCATGAGGCACACAGCCGACAGCCTGGTGGAGCGGGCCCAGCGGTTCCGGGAGAGCGGGCTGTAAACCGCCTTCCAAAGTAGCCGGTCCACAGGCGCACCGCGCGCCACCTTGGCAAGTCCTGTCAGGCTGGGGGAGTGTTCCAGTTTGCCGTTGCAGGAGATTAACAGAACCACCCGTCACACGGGCGCAAGCCGGTGTCTAGATATGCATTAAGTTGGTGCGCTTTACTGGATTCCGCCTTCCGCCGGAATGACAAGACTCAGATTGGCCAGTGCCAGGCCGCAGCCCTGAACCCTGACTGCTCACCCGCCAGGAGCATATCCCGGAGGGTGGGCAGTCGTTTGTCAGCCCTGCGCCTAATCAGCCCGGTCAGCCCAGGCGCTCTGCCACTGGCAGCACCCGGTCCGCCAGGTGCTCCATAACCCGGATGCACGAGTCCACACCCTCCACTCTGAAGTCGTAAGTCAGCTGGTCAATGCCCAGTTCCCGGCAGTAGTACACATCGTCCAGCACCTCCTGAGTGTTGCCAATGACCGTTCCGCCGCTGCGCACCGAAGCCCGCTCAGGAAAGCCAATGTCGTTGAAGTGCAGGCTTCTTTTGAGGGATATGGATATACTGGCCGGGTCACGCTGCGCCCGCTCGGCATGGCGTCGCAGGTACGGCAGGTTCTCGGCCACAAAATCCGGCGTCTGGCGGGTGGTGTGCCAGCAGTCCCCGTAGCGGGCCGCCCGTCGCAAGGCCGGGTTGGTATGGCCGCCCACCCAAATGGGAATATGGGGCTTCTGCATCGGTTTGGGCGTGAACTGGATACCGTCGAAGCTACAGAATTTGCCGTGGTATTCAGGATTGTCCTGCGTCCACAGCACCTTGAAGATCTCCAGGTACTCATCGGTCATGGGGCCGCGCTCGGCATAGGGCACGCTCAAGGTCTCGAATTCCTTCTCCAGCCAGCCTACGCCCACACCGCAAATCATGCGCCCTCCGCTAAGTACGTCCAGGGATGAGAACATTTTGGCCTGCACCACCGGGTTGCGGTAAGGCACAATGATTACCGTCGTCCCCAGCTTAATGGAGTTGGTGCAGGCGGCCAAGAATCCCAGCACCGTCATGGTCTCCAGGAACGGTTCATCAGAAGGCCGCTGAAAGGAGCCGTCGGCGGTGTAGGGGTACTGAGTGGTGCCGCCGGTGGGCAGCACAATGTGGTCGCCCGACAACACGGACTCAAACCCCAACTGCTCAGCCCGCTGGGCAAAACGCCGCAAGGCTTCGGGGTCCGGAAGGCGGGGGATGCTGATGCCGATTTTCATATGATTGCTCCAAGTACAAGGCTTGGGACATTGTATGCCCGCCAACAAGAGTGCGCCAGGGCTGGGCATTTGGCATAGTGGTTCAGTTTGCGCTGGCACCCTCCGTCGCACCTCGACTCGTCGGGGTGCCCGGATAAGCATATGCACAAGACGCACCACTGGGTTCCGGCTCACGCCGGAACGCCGAAGACCAAATTTACCCACTACCACATTTGGCGCCAGCTTTGGCGCGGCGTTCAAGGTGTATAATCCCTGCTAACAGGTGAACCGCCGTCTTGCTGAAATTAATTCAAAAACTGCGAGCAGACGCCCACTACGGTTGGGCCATCTTTGGCCTGACAGTTACCAACCTGACCGTGGAGGGCGCCACCAAGAACACCGGCGCAGTGCTGTTTGTGGCGCTGCGGGAAGGGTTTGGACAGAGCGCTGCGGTGACCGCCGGCATATTTTCCCTGGCGGGCATTGTGGGGGCGCTGTGGGCGCCCCTGGCCGGCAGATTGTTGGACCGCATGGGGCCGCGCTTCCTGTTCCCCCTGGGCGGGCTGGTCCTGCTAATCTCCTGGTGGGCCAGCAGTTTTGCCACCAGCCTGTGGCAGCTTTTTTTTCTATTCAGTTTGCTTGGCCCCCTGGGTGAAGTCGTACTATCGTCTTTTACCGCCACCGCCAACCTGGCCCCCTGGTTTCCCAAAAACCGGGGTCGCGCCCTGGGGCTGGCCGATGCCGGCAATCCCTTGGGCCAAGCCCTCTTCACGCCCGTGGCGCAGCTGCTCATCACGGCAGTGGGCTGGCGCAACACCATGCGGATTTACGGCTTGACCTTCTTTCTGCTGGTGGCTCCGGTCAACTACTTGTTCCAGCGCCGCCCGCCGCTGTCCCAGCCTTCCCAGGGCAATGCAGAAGCATCCGAAACCGGCAGGCGGAAGGCGCAAGCCAGTCCAGGGGCCAGGCCCCCGCGCTGGCGGGATGTGGCGCGCATTCCCTCGGTCTGGTGCCTGGTGGGGGCCAGAGGCTGCTTTGCCGTGGGCATCCAAATGCTACGAGTCCACCTGCTGGCCTTCTTCATCCTCAAAGGCTACAACGAACTACAGGCCGCCACCGCCATCGGGCTGGTGGGCGTGCTGAGCATGGTGGGAAGGCCCATTCTGGGCACCCTCTCCGACCGGTGGGGCAGGGAATTAGTTTACACGGTCAGCGCTTCCTTGTACGTCAGCGCCATTGCCCTGGTCTTTATCCTGGGCCAGGGCGACCGGGTGTGGCCCCTGGTGGTCTTTGTAGGACTGGCCGGGATTACCGATGGCGTCAGCGGGCTGGTAGTAGGCGCCAAGGCCGCTGATCTGTTCCCCTCATCCAGCCTGGGCACAGTCATGGGGCTGGTTGAAATGGGCCGCGGGCTGGGTTTTGCCGTGGGGCCAATCCTGGGCGGTTTGCTGTTTGACCTGTACGGCAACTACCTGGCCGCCTTCTCCTCTGCCCTGGTGCTGGCGTTGGTGGCGGTCTGCTGCATATGGGCCACCCGCTTCTATTCAAAGCCTTCCGCGGCCACGGCAACTCCTTCGGCATCTCAGACCAGGTCTTGACCTGACTTTAACCAGGACTGTGGTGAACATGTGTGACATCTGCGCATTGGTTTAGAACTAATGTTCTGATACTCTACTAGATGACAGCCCGCCCCAGACAGGCACATGAGCGCAGTGTGAGGTTGCTATGCCGCCGCAGAGTGAGGTCTTTCTCCTGAAGTCCTGCCCGCGGTGCGGCGGTGATTTGATCCTTGACGAGGGCGACTGGCTGTGCCTGCAATGCGGCAGATATTTTTACGCCCGACAGGAAGTTTCAGGCAATACCCACTGGCGGCGCTGGCTGAACCTGCCAGCCCCGGAGGACCGGGGCAAAGCAGCCAGCGGCCCTTTTTGCTCATCCCAGGATAATGCCCGTGGCGTTGCACTGGGGTTTGCAACACGCATTCTCCTGCAAGGGAGTGCCGCGCCGTGGCAGTAGAACCGGGCGCTCCCACGGTAATGCTGGCCCTGGACGCCAGCTCTTTAATCACAGGTTGGGCAGTGTTCCATTGCGACCAGGTGGCTGCCACCGGACCCCTGGTATTATCCAGAGGGAACCCTCGTTCGCCATTGCCCGAACGGCTGCGCAGACTATGCCACGAACTGGACCAACTGGCAGACCTTTGGCACCCGGAGTTAGTAGTAGTCAGCCAGGCCTCTGGCATCCACTGGCGCGGCGGCTCCCGCCATTCCATACAGGCGCTGGAGGACTCTCTGTCCAACTGGAGTCAATGTAGGGGGCTTTTAGTAAGCTGGTACACCGCCCAGGAGGTGCGCCTGGCAGCCTGTGGCCGCGAACACGCCAGTAAGTCGCAATTGGCCTTTGCGGTGATGTCCATGCTGGGCGCCGTTGGGCAGATGCGCAGTGAAAACGAGTGGGAGGCTATGGCGGCAGGCTACTACCACCTTGCCCTCGCCAGTGCCAGTAACCAGGGGAACGCTGGGGAAACACGAAGGGCGTCCTAGATTAAGGACGCCCTTGCCATATTGGCAGCTTGCAAAGCTCTGGTTAGCGCTTGGTGTACTGGTGCGCCCGCCGGGCCCGCTTGAAACCGTACTTTTTGCTTTCCTTGATACGGGCATCACGGGTAAGCAAACCGTATTTGCGCAAACCAGGCTTCAACGCCTGATCATAAGTGGCTAAGGCGCGGGCAATACCGTGCCGGATGGCTTCCGCCTGGGCATTCACCCCGCCGCCCACTACGGTGGCCATCACCCTGAACCGCCCGGCAGTTTCAGTCACCCGCAATGGCTGATTGATGGTGCTCTGCCAGGGGAGCCAGTTGAAATACTCCTCCATGGGCTTGCCGTTAATCAGCGTAGGCCCTGGCTCGCCCGGGTACAAACGCACCCTGGCAATGGCGGTCTTGCGCTTGCCCGTTCCGTAGAAGTACCTGTTCTGCGTAGCCGGCTGCACCAATTTCTAAACCTACCCTTCATTCCCTGTAGAGGGAGTCTTGATCTGTCCTTGATGAGGGTGCTGCTCACCCGCGTAAACTTTCAAACGTCCCATCATCTCCCGGCCGCGGTGGTTAGCGGGCAGCATTCCTTTTACCGCCAACTGCAGCACCCGCTCCGGGTGGTTCTCCATCATGTTCCTTAAGGTGAAGGACCGCATATTGCCCACGTAGCCGCTGTGCCGGTAGTAAATCTTCTGCAAGGGCTTGCGTCCGGTGACTTTGAGCTTGGCGGCGTTGACCACCACCACATAGTCTCCAGTGAGCAAGTGGGGGCTGAAGTCCGGCCGGTCTTTGCCCTGCAGCGCGATGGAAATGTTTCGCGCCAGGCGGCCCAGAGTCTGCCCGGTGGCGTCAATTACCCGCCACTGGGGGTTAAGTTTGTCCTGCTTGGGGAAATATGTACTAATCCGCTTCATGTGTTGTGGCCCTGACCTGAGACCTAAAATTTGGGTATTTAACCTTCACCAGACACAGCCCGCAGGCTGGTGTTGAAGGCCATTGTAATTCCGGCGGGGCTCTGCCCGCCAGCACCTCTTCAATAATGCTCTCGGGCAGTTTGCCCTTGCCCACCTCAATCAAGAGACCGGTGGCTCGCCTAATCTGGTGAGGCAGAAACCCATTGGCCTCACTTTCGATTGTTATCGCCTCCCCAACCCTAGACACCTCCCATCTGGCCACTTGCCGCACTGTGCTCCGCCCAGGTGGAATGCCCACCGCGAAGGGGCGATAGTCCTTTACCCCCACCAAGGCCGCCGCAGCGCGCCGCATACATTCCTCATCCAGGCTATCCCTCACCCGGTGGTGCGTCCGCTGTAACAGCGGCGAAGGCCACGGCCGGTTCAGGATTCGGTACACGTATGTCCGGCTACTGGCATTCCGCCGGGAGTGGAACTCCTCTGCAACCTGGTAAATAGACTGGACTTTTATATCAGCCGGCAGGTGAAAATTCAAGCCTCCGATAATCCTGTCCAGGGGCAAGGGAGTGGCCGTTAAAAAATCCACTACTTGGCCAGTGGCGTGCGCCCCAGAATCGGTGCGACTGGCGCCTCTAACCCTTATATCCTCTCCTGTCAGCCTCCAGATACTGTTTTCCAGTTCCGCCTGAACCGTCGGCTGGGCCGCCTGCCGCTGAAACCCCATGTAGTTGGTGCCATCGTACTCTACAATCAAGGCCACGCGCCGGGCGCCGGGCGCCTGTTTTTCCGGCTGTCCTGCTCCCGCCAACTCATTCCTGGACTGCGTTATGTTTATGCAGGAATCAGCCGTGGCCCGCTATACCCCTTTCCTAAACCAGTTCAATGACCGCCATGGGCGCAGCGTCGCCCTTGCGCGGCCCCAGCTTGACTATGCGCGTATATCCGCCCGCCCGGCTGGCATACCGGGTAGCAAGTTCATCAAATACCTTGTGCACCACTTCCACGCTGGGATACTCGCTAAGGGCCAGCCGGCGGTGGTGCAAGCTATGCTCTTTGCCATGAGTGATGAGTTTTTCTACCGCGATGCGAGTCTCCTTGGCCTTGGCCAGGGTGGTGACGAGACGTTCGTGGCGGACCAGGGCGCCAACCAGACTGCGCATCAAGGCGGTGCGCTGGTCTTTATAGCGGCTGAGGCGCCGCCCTGCGATTCGGTGGGAGGCCATGCCTAGGGTTCCTCCTTTTCTATGGACCGGCTTCCGCCGATGATGTCCGGCTCAAGGTCTGGTTTTTCGGTGGATGCGGCCACCCCAATCATCGCGTCCAGAGCGCTGCCCGGAAGCTCATCGTTCAGAAGGCCGCCATCTCCTTCTACTTTTTGGCCAGCCAAGGGGCCAAGGCCCCATTCAGCCAGCCGCCGGTGCAACTCCTCCAACGACTTGTCGCCGAAGTTGCGGATCTTGAGCAGGTCGTCGTCCGACATCTCCAGCACTTCACCCACCTTGGTGATGTGGGCGCGTTTGAGACAGTTAAGCGTGCGGGGCGACAGTTCCAGTTGTTCGATGGGAGTCTGATAGATTTCCACCGGCACTGGCATGGCGGGCCGCTCTTGGGCTGTATCCTGCCTGCGCGTAATGGTGCTGAAGGGATAGAAGTGTTTCACCAGGGTATCTGCCGCCAGATGGACTGCATCCAGGGGAGCGATGGTCCCGTCAGTCCATACTTCCAGCACCAGCCGTTCGTAGTCAGTTACCTGGCCCACGCGCGTGCGTTCAATAGCGTAGTCAACCTTGCGTATGGGGTTGAAAATGGCGTCCACCGGCAGAACCCCCACCGGCAGGTTAGAAGTCCCAGTAGTCTCATTCTGATTGGAGGGCTGGTAGCCCACTCCCTGCTCCACATTGAACTCGATCACCAAGCGGCTGTCTGGCGAATCCAAAGTAGCCAGGTGCAACTCCGGGTTGATTATCTCGAAGTCAGAGGAGGTGGCGATATCTCCAGCGCATACCCGCCCCTCTCCCGAAACTTCCAGGCGGATTCGCCCGGTGCGCTCGGCCTGGGAGCGAATGCGGATGCGCTTGATGTTCAGGAGGAGCTCCATCACCTCTTCTTTGACGCCGGGAATGGTGGTGTACTCGTGTACGGCGTCCTCAATTTTGACCCAGGTGATGGCGCTGCCCTTGATGGAACTGAGCAGCACACGGCGCAATGGATTGCCCACGGTAATGCCGTACCCGCGCACCAGCGGTTCCATCGCCAGTTTGCAGTAAACGTCGGTGGACTCCAGGATCCGTAAATCCGGAGTGATGGACTCAGGAACTCCCCCCGCCGGCCCGGAGGGGATAACAAAAGTGTCTAACATGGGCGTTACTACCTCGAGTAGTACTCAACAATGAGCCGGGAGTTGATACCCTGGGGCAAATCCTGGTCAGCGGGCAGGGCGTTAACCTGACAGGTCATTTGCTGCTGATCTAAAGAAAGCCACGGAGGCAATGGCCGCTTAGGGATTCCCTCAGTATGGTCCTTGAAAATTTGCCTGGTCTTATCCGACTCTTTCCAGGAGATGACGTCCCCCATCTGTACTTGGCAGGAGGGAATGTCCGTCTTAACGCCATTCACATGGAAATGGCCGTGCAGCACCATTTGCCTGGCCTGCTTGCGGGAATCAGCAAAACCTGCCAGATACACCACGTTATCCAGGCGGCGCTCCAGGGTCCGCAGCAAGTGCAGGCCCGTGGTGCCGGATCGTTCAAATGCGGCTGTAATGTAGCGCCTGAACTGGGCTTCCATCAAGCCGTAAGAGTGCTGCGCCTTCTGCTTCTCCCTCAAGTGCGCGCCAAAGTCAGACACCCGGCGGCGGCGGTTGGTCTGGTCGCCGGGCGGGTTATGGCGGCGTTCAATGGCGCAGCGCGGCGAATAGCAGCGGTCGCCCTTGAGGAACAACTTTTCGCCGGCGCGCCGGCAAAGGCGGCAGGAAGGCCCAGTATATCTAGCCATAAACCTCTCTTCTCTAGACCCGGCGCCGCTTGGGAGGGCGGCAGCCATTATGCGGTATGGGAGTAACGTCGCGGATGCTGGTCACCAGCAGTCCTGCGCCCTGAAGGGACCGGATGGCAGCCTCCCGGCCTGCTCCGGGACCCTTTATGAACACATCCACCTGGCGCAAGCCCTGGTCCATGCTGCGGCGGGCGGCCTGGTCGGCGGCCCGCTGGGCGGCGAAGGCCGTGCCCTTGCGGGAACCTTTAAAACCAACCGTGCCGGCACTGCTGTATGCAATGACGTTGCCTTCCGCGTCGGTAATGCTGACCAGCGTATTGTTGAAGCTGGAATAAATGTAGGCCCTGCCCTGGGGAATAATCCGCCGCTCCCGGCGGCGCGACCTGGCTCTAGGCATTCTAACCCCTCTGCTACTTCTTGGCGCCCGTGCGGCGGCCGCGACCGGCCACTGTGCGGCGCGGGCCTTTCCGGGTGCGCGAGTTGGTCCGGGTGCGCTGGCCCCGCACCGGCAGGCCCCGGCGGTGCCGCAGGCCCCGGTAGGTGCCAATTTCAATCAAATGGCGGATATTCTGATTGACCTGCCGCCGCAGATCGCCTTCCGTTGTGTACTCTTTGTCTACAATCTCCCGGATGCGGTCCAACTGGGCCTCGGTAAGCTCGTTCATCCGTGGAGGCGATATGGGGTCAATCTGGGCCCGCTCCAGAATCAGCGCGGCATTGACCGGTCCAACCCCATAAATGCTGCGCAGGGCCACATGGGCCCGCTTCCGGTCCGGTACATCTACGCCAGCGATACGCACCATGCAGTTTTCTCCCTTAGCCCTGACGCTGAGTGTGGCGTGGATTTGAACAAATAACCCGCACCACCCGCTTGCGCTTGATTAGGCGGCACTTGGAACACCTGGATTTCACCGAGGCGGTGACTCGCATTGACTCTGGCCTCCTGGGACTACTTAAACCTGTATGTTATTCTGCCGCGGCTCAGATCATAAGGGGACAATTCCACCAGGACTCGGTCCCCTGGCAAAACCCGTATGAAATTCATCCGTATCTTGCCAGACACATGAGCCAGCACTTTATGTTCATTGGGCAGTTCCACCCGGAACATACCGTTGGGCAGGGCTTCCGTTACCTTGGCTTCTACCTCTATAGACTCTTTCTTAGGCATATCCTACTACGCCCGCTTGGCCGCCGCAGGCACAGTCAGAATCTCTGGGCCGCCCTCGGTAATGGCGATGGTATGCTCAAAATGGGCTGACAAGCTGCCATCAGCCGTTACCACGGTCCACTGATCGTCCAGAATCCTGGTGTGCCAGTCACCCACATTCAGCATTGGTTCAATGGCGATGCACATGCCAGGCCGCAGCAACGGCCCTCGTCCCGGCTGGCCGTAGTTGGGCACCTGGGGGTCTTCGTGCAAGAAGCGGCCCACGCCATGCCCCACGAACTCCCGCACCACTGCGTAGCCGCGGGCTTCACTGAAAGCCTGAATGGCGGCACCGATGTCGCCAATGCGTGCCCCTGGACGCGCCGCTTTGATGCCCTCTTCCAGGCTCAGGCGGGTTGCCTCCATCAAATCCGTAGATTCCTGGCTCACCGTGCCCACGCCAAGGGACACGGCTGCGTCGCCTATAAATCCGCCGATGGTAGCGCCCACATCCAGCTTGATGATGTCTCCTTCTTTGAGAACCCGTTTGCCGGGGATACCGTGGACGATTTCTTCATTGACCGAGGCGCAGATGCTGGCGGGAAACCCGCGATACCCCTTAAAAGTGGGCTTAGCACCCTGGCGGACAATCTCTTTGTACGCAATATTGTCCAATTCCTTGGTGGTGATGCCCGGCTCCACCGACCGGCGCAGCATCTGGATCACTTCGCCCACCACCGCCCCTGCCTCGCGCATGGCCGCCAACTCCTGGGAGGACTTGATAGTTATCCCCCCGGAATACGGAGACGCCGAATTAGACGCGGTTTCAATTTTGCGATCGCGCTTCACCTTGCTATTGTACCCTACTGCCACCGCCTTGTGAACTCAGACAGCAGGGAATATCCCAACTAATATCCGGTTTATGGTATTGCTTTCGCCTGCATCACGGCCAGGCAGCTTGATGGTGTTTTGGCCCGATAGCCCAGGACAGCCTCAGACCTTCCCTTTACTGCCAGTACGACCCAAGGCTTTGAGCACCCGCTCATTTACCTCTTGGACAGTGCCGACTCCCGCCACCTCAACCAAAAGCCGGCGGTTGCGGTAAAAGTCCAGCACCGGCACAGTTTCCCGCCGGTAAACCTCAATGCGCCGCTTGATAGCCGCGGGAGCATCATCTTCCCGCTGATATAGCTCGCCCCCGCAGGCAGGGCACCGTGGCGCTGCCGCACTCGCCGCCACAGTCTGCGGTGCCTGGCAACTGCGGCAAGTATACCGGCCGCCCAGCCGTTGCACCAGTTCGGCCTCTGGAACCTGGATGGCCACTACCTTCTCCAGGGCCAGCCCCTTCTCGTTCAGCGCTTTTTCCAGGGCTTCCGCCTGGTGAGGATTTCGCGGAAAGCCGTCCAGCATGAACCCCTGGACCTGGGGAAGGGCCAGGACCTGTTCCAGCATAATCCCAATGGTTATGGAATCGGGAACCAAAGCCCCCTGTTTAATGTACCTGGATGCCTCCTGACCCAAGGGAGTGCCTTCCCGCAAATGCTTGCGAAACAGGTCGCCAGAACTGATATGCACCAGACCCAACTGGTCTTTCAGCATTTGGGCCTGGGTCCCCTTGCCTGCGCCAGGCGGCCCGAATAGCACAATACGAAGCGCAACTGCCAATGCTACCTCAGGAATCCTTCGTAGCTGCGCATCATCAACTGGGCCTCAAGCTGGCGCATGGTATCCAGGGCAACACCAACCATAATTAGCAGGCTCGTACTGCTGAGCTGGATAGCTTGCACGCCGGTAATCAGGGAAGCCATATACGGCATTACTGCCACAAACCCCAAGAAAAGCGCACCGCCCATGGTGATCCGAATGATTATCTTGTTCAAATAGTCCTGGGTAGGCTTGCCGGGCCGTATGCCCAAAACAAACCCACCATTGCGCTGCAAGTTTTCGGCCAGGTTCTGCTGCTGGAACACCACCAGCGTGTAGAAAAAGGTGAATATGACCACTAGCAAGAAGGTCAGCACCCAGTATATGGGGGCCGTGGGGGTAAACAAGTTGGCCACGAACGCCGCCCCAGTGCCCAGCCATCCGGCTGAAGTGGCAAAGTAACTGGCAACGGTACCAGGCAGAATTACTATGGAGAATGCAAAAATCAACGGTATCATGCCCGCCGAGTTGATGCGCAGGGGCAGGTACGTGGAGCCGCCCTGCCGGTACATGCGCCCGCCTCGGAATATGCTACGGCCATACTGCACTGGAATCCGTCGGTGGGCCTCGTTGAATACTACGATAAGGGCAATGATCAATAATCCGATGATGGCAAAAAAGCCAATGCCCAGAATATTATCCCGGTCAATGAAGCCTTGCCCTATCAAGTCCGGAAAGCCAGCCACGATTCCCGCAAAGATTATCAGCGATATGCCGTTGCCAATGCCCCGCTCGGAGATTAACTCGCCCAGCCACACCAGGAACATGGTGCCCGCAGTCATTGATGCAATAGCCGCTAAAGTGGGCAGCAGTGCATCCCCGGTAAAGCCCACGTTGGTCAGAACGTTGGCCTGCTGGAGCAGCACCAGTTGGCCGAAGCCCTGGGCCACCGCAACCGGCACTGTCAACCAGTGCACCAGCCGGTTCATTTTGACCCGGCCCATTTCGCCTTCCCTGGACAGGGCCTGAAGCTGGGGAATTACCGGAGTCAGCAGTTGGATGACGATGGAAGCAGTAATGTACGGAAAAACGCCCAGCGCCACAATGCTCATCCGGCGCAACGCCCCGCCGCTGAACAAGTCCAGGAATCCCTGGAGCTGGTTGGTCTGGAACAGCCGCTCCAACTCCAGAGCATTCAGGCCGGGAATAGGGATGTGGGCCACCACCCGGTAAATCGCCAGCAGCGCCAAGGTAAACAGTATCTTGGAGCGCAGGTCGGGAACGCTGAACGCTTCAATGGCAGCTTGCAGCAGGCTGGGCCGGCGCCCGCCTTGGGCCTCCGCCGAGACCATGCCTACTTAGTCTCCTCGGTCTTGCCGCCCGCCGCTTCAATTTTTTCGCGGGCAGACTTGGTGAACCGATGGGCTGTGACGGTGACTGGCTTGGTCAACTGCCCATCACCCACCACCTTGAGAGGCAACGTCAAATCGCGAATGTGCCCTTTGGCCGCCAGCACCTGAGGCGTCACCGGCTCATCAAATTTGTTGACAGTGTCCAGGTCTACAATGGCAAAAGGAATCCGGAAGTTGTTGGTGAACCCCCTGCGCATGGGCAAGCCCTTAATCAAGGGCAACTGGCCACCCTCAAATCCCGGACGGGGACCTTTGGCGGCGCGGGACTTTTGGCCTTTCAGGCCCCGCCCGCAATAACTGCCTTGACCCGCAGAATCGCCCCGGCCCACGCGGCCTTGCGGCTTGCGGGCACCCTTGGGTGGTTTCAAATTATGTTCCATCATGGCTACAAGTTCCTCGGCGCGCTGGATTCCTGAAACAACAGGAGTCCAACGCCTGAATGGGCCATCCTTTACTGGGTCTCTTCTACCCGCACCAAGTGCCGCACCTTCTTAATCATCCCCCGCACAGTGGGACTGTCCTGATGCACCACTGAATGGCGCAGCCGGCGCAGACCCAGGGCGTCAATGACTCTCCGCTGGCCCTCGGGGCAGCCGATGTAGCTCTTGGTCCAGGTGATTTTCAGTTGGGTCATGGGTTAGCCTTCGTGCAATTCAGAATAAGTTACTGCGCGGCCGGGGCTGCTTCCTCGCGGCTGCTGCGCCGGAACCCCTGTTCCTCTTGCGACTTGACCAGCTGCCGGAGCGCCTCCAATGTAGCGTAAGCCGTATTGATGGGGTTGCGGGAGCCTAGAGACTTGGCAACTACATCCTGGATGCCGCCCAGTTCCAGCATAGCGCGCATGGCCCCAGCGGCGATGATGCCTGTGCCCACTGGAGCGGGCTTAATCAGCACAGTGGAAGCTCCCATCTTCACCCGTATCTCATGGGGGATAGTGCTTCCCTTCCTGGGTATCTTCACCATGTTGCGGCGGGCGGCGGCATTGCCCTTGCGCACGGCATCGGGAATAGCCTGCGCCTTGCCCAAACCGGCTCCCACAGCTCCCTGGCCATCTCCCACCACCACCAGGGCATTGAACCGTAGACGCCGGCCACCTTTAACCACCTTGGCAATACGCCGGGTATAAACAACCCGCTCCGTCACTCCAGACGTGTCTTCTTCCCGTGGCCGGGACGACCTGGGCCTACCGCCAGCAGAAACCATTATTTTTCGGTCCTCCTCAAATTCAGGCCGGTGCCGTTGCTGGCTTCGGCCCCCACGCTTACTTGCAAAACTCTAGTTAGAACTCCAGGCCAGCCTCGCGGGCGGCATCGGCCAGGGCCTTGACTCGCCCGTGGTACTTAAACCCGCCCCGATCAAACACAACCCGGGTAATTCCCTGGGCTTTGGCGCGCTGGGCTACCAACTTTCCCACGGCCACCGAATCCGCTGACTTGGGCTTGGGCCGGGAACCACCCTCTCCGCCTGTCTCCAGGCTAGAGGCAGACACCAGCGTGTGGCCCGCGGCGTCGTCAATCACCTGGGCGTAGATAAATCTCAGGCTGCGGAATACACACAGCCTGGGGCGCTGAGCATCGCCCGCCACCTTCTTGCGCACCCGCTGGTGGCGTACCGTCCTGAGTTTCCTTGCGTCACGATCCTTAGGCATGTTCCTACGGGTCCTCTCGAACTATCTCAATCCAACCAATGCTGGCCGGGCGCAACTGCCCCGCCAGTGTATATAGCTATGCCAGTTAGGCCTTGCGGGCCGCCGCCTTGCCGGGCTTGAGGCGCAAAACCTCACCTTGATACTTAATACCCTTTTCCTTGTATGGGTTAGGGGGGCGGACCCGGCGCACCTGCGCCGCCACCTGTCCTACCTGCTGTTTGTCCACTCCGCGAACATGCACCCGGTTGTTGCCCTCCACCTGCATGGTGATGCCGGCGGGCGGGTGCATTTCTACCTGATGGCTCATGCCCACGGTCAGCAGAATTCCGTCACCCTGCTGGGCCACCCGGTAACCCACGCCCATCAACTCCAGGGTCTTGCTGTAGCCATCAGTCACCCCGGTAATGGCGTTGGCAATCAAAGTGCGGGTCATGCCGTGCAACGCCCGGTGCAGCTTGCCATCGCTGAGGCGTTCCACCACCACCGAACCATCCTTCACTTGCACCTTGACATCGGGGTGAAACACCTGGTTGATGGCGCCTTTGGGACCGGTAACCGTCACCCCGCCATGCTTGGGTTCAACCTTGACGCCATTTGGTATGGGGATTGGCCGCCGCCCCAAATGGGACAGCGTGTGCTCTTCTTTCGGTTTACTAGATTGCACGTTACCAGACATAGCAGAGCAACTCTCCTCCAACGCCTTGGCGCCAGGCTTGCCTTCCTGTCATCAAACCCCTAGAGGTGGACAATATGGAAAGCCCCATGCCGCCGTACACCCGGGGGATTTCACCCTTGCCCACGTACACCCGCAGCCCAGGCTTACTCACCCGCTTCAACCCACGGATCACCGCGGCCCGGTTGGGGCGGTAGGACAGATGCAGGCGCAAGGTTGGGAACGCCTGTCCACGGGGCAGGTCATAGTCGCGGATGTAGCCCTCTTCCTTCAAAATCTTAGCAATGGCCAGCTTCAGCTTGGAATGCGGCACCAACACCGTATCCTGGCGGATCTGTGTGGCGTTGCGGATGCGGGCTAACATATCGCCCACTGGGTCAATGACGGGCATGCTTATCTACGCTCCTGCTACGGCTACCAGCTGGCCTTGCGGACTCCGGGCAGTTCCCCCACCAGGGCCAGTTGCCGGAAACATATTCGGCACAGGCCAAAGTGACGGATATAAGCCCTGGGCCGTCCGCACCGGTGGCACCGGTTATGCTGCTGAACGGCGTACTTGGGGGTCCGCAGCCACTTCTGTATCTTGGAAGTCTTGGCCAAGTTTGCTCCTTTAACCCTGCCGGACGAAGGGCATCCCAAACAATTCCAGAAGCCGCATCGCCTCGGCATCATTGCGGGCGGTGGTAGTGATGGTTACCTGGAACCCGCGGAACCGGTCAATCTGGTTGTAGTCAATCTCAGGGAAGATTACCTGCTCCCGCACTCCCAGGGAGAAATTGCCGCGCCCATCAAATCCGCCGCGCGGAATACCCCTGAAGTCCCGAATGCGGGGCAATGCTGTGTTGATAAGCCGGTCCAGGAAATAGTACATCATGGGGCCGCGCAGAGTTACCGACGTGCCAATGGGGTTGCCCTGGCGCAGCTTGAAGTTGGCTATGGACTTGCGGGCGCGGGTCACCACGGGCTTTTGCCCCGTGATGGTCGCCAGGTCCCGAGTGGCATTTTCCATGGAGCGGGGGTTGGTTAGAGCTTCACCCAAGCCGATGTTGAGAACAATCTTCTTAATCTGCGGCACCCGCATGGGATTGGTGAACTGGAACTCCCGCATCATGGCCGGAACAATTTCTTTCCGGTACGTTTCCCGCAAGCGAGGCGGAGGAGCCTTTTCCTCCGACGCTGCTTCTGCTGCCGGAGCCGCTCCTCGCCGGGGCTGGCCTTCTGCCCTGGGGGCCCGTTCCCGCCGGGGCTGGCCTTCTGCCCTGGGGGCCCGTTCCCGCCGGGGGCGCGCGGCCTGCGGCTGGGCCTGATTATTGTCTTGCGTCATCAATCACTTCCTTGCACTTGGGGCAGCCTCGCACCCGGCTCCCGTTCTGCAGCCGCACTGAGGCAGGCTTGATGGCCTGATTGCACTTGTTGCACATCAGCTTGACATTGGACACGTGCAGGGAGGCTTCCTGCTGCACCAGGCCGCCCTGCCTAGTGCCGGGCCTGGGCTTGACGTGGCGGGTCACCATGTTCAGACCCTCTACCACTACCCGGTCCTGCTCCGATAGGCAGCGGTCAACCTTCCCGGTCTTGCCCTTCTCTTTTCCCGAAATAACCAGCACGGTATCGCCGCGGCGTATGCGGGTCATACAACCTCCGAGGCCAATGACACGATGCGCATGAAGCCCTGATCACGCAGCTCCCGCGCCACTGGACCAAAGATGCGTGTGCCCCGCGGCAACTGATTGTCCTGAATCAGCACGGCTGCATTATCATCGAAACGGATATAACTGCCGTCGGCGCGGCGGAAGGGCTGGGCCTGCCGGATTACCACGGCCTTGACCACTGAACCCTTCTTCACCGGCGAATTGGGTATGGCCTCCCGCACCGTGCAAACAATCACGTCGCCCAAGTGCGCATAAGTCCGCTTGCTGCTGCCGGGGATGTTCATCAGGCGCACCACCTTAGCGCCGCTGTTATCCGCCACCACCAGCCTGGTATAGTTCTGAATCATGCTCCTGCACTCCCACCGCTTGCCGGTGCGGCCGCCGTTCCCGCAGCCTGTGGATCCTGCTCAAGTTCAATAGGCCGCACATCTGCCACTTGGTGGCGCTCAACAATTTGCAGCAGACGCCAGTGTTTGGTCTTGGAAATGGGACGGGTCTCCTGGATTCGCACCACATCGCCCACTTTGCATTGACCCTGGGGATCATGCACATAGAAACGGGCCACTCGTCGCTGACCCTTTCCATAGATGGGATGGGGCTGCTTCCACACCATCTCCACCACAGCAGTTTTGTTCATACGAGTCCGCACCACCGAGCCGGTGCGGACCTTGCGCATCTCTTTGGACATGCCTAGCTCCTTCCCAGCTCGCGCTCCCGCAACACGGTCAGGATGCGGGCAATATCCTTGCGCACCGTTCGGGGCAGATTGGTGTTGGGCAGCTGATTGGTTGCCGCCCGGAAGCGCAGGTTCATCACTTCCTTGTAGTTCTTTTCCAGTTCTTCCTTGAGCTGCTGGTCGGACAACGCCCTGACATCGTGGATTCGCATATGCCGCTCCTAACCAGCCCCGCCCATAATTGCGGCCGCCTGGTCGCGGTGGACGGTCTTGGTGGGGATGGGCAACTTCATGGAAGCCAAGCGCAGGGCCTCCATAGCCTCCCGTTCCGGAACGCCGCCCACTTCAATCAAAATCCGTCCTGGCTTGATCACCACAACCCAATGGTCCGTGGCCGCCTTACCGCCGCCCATGCGGGTCTCGGCAGGCTTCTTGCTAATGGGCTTATCGGGGAAGACCCGCACCCACACGCGCCCGCCGCGCTCGAGCTGGCGGTTCACCGCCACGCGGGCAGCTTCAATCTGACGAGCCGTCACCCAATGGTCGCTCATCGCCTTAAGGCCAAACTCGCCAAACTGTACACTTTCGCCGCCAGTGGCGTTGCCCCGCCGCCGGCCTCGAAATGACTTCCGAAACTTGGTTCGCTTGGGTTGCAGCACAGATAACTCCTTTAAACGTCCAGGTCATCCTGGTCGGCGCTGGCCTCGCCGGGAACAGCAGCCTGCACGGTAACTTCAATGGTCTCCAGCTCTTCGCTGGCTTCGGGCGGCGGCGGCAGCACCTCACCCTTGAAAATCCATACCTTTACGCCAATGCGCCCCATAGTGGTGGCGGCTTCGGCGATGGCGAAGTCAATGTCAGCCCGCAGGGTATGCAGGGGCACCTGCCCCATCATCAGCTTTTCGGTTCGGGCGATTTCCGCTCCCGAAACCCGGCCCTTTACGATAATCTTGATCCCCTTAGCCCCCGCCTGCATAGCCCGCTGGGCCGCCTGGCGCATGGCCCGCCGGTAGGCTACACGGCGCTCCAACTGGTCGGCAATGTTCCGGGCCACCAGGTAGCCATCCAGTTCTGGATGCTCTATTTCAATGATATTGAGCTGCACCCGCCGTTGGGTAATCCCTTCCAACTTGGTGCGCAGGTTCTTCACCCGCTCGCCATCCCGCCCGATGAGAATGCCCGGTCTGGCGGAGTGAATGTTCACCACGCTGTCTTGCGCGCCACGGTCTATCTCCACCTTGGCGATGCCAGCGTCGGTAAAACCCTGGTATTCAGAATAAACGGCCTTGCGCACCTTCAAGTCTTCCAGGACCTGGGTGCGGTAAGTCCGGGAGTTGGGGGCATACCAGTGGGTCTTCCAGTCCTTGATAATCCCCAGCCGGAATCCATATGGGTGGGTCTTGTGCCCCATGCCTTTAAGCCTCCTCCCGGTCCTCATCAACCACAACAGTAATGTGGCTGAATCGCTTGGTAATGTGCCCAACCCGGCCCCGCGCCCGGGGTTCCAAACGCTTGATGGACGTGGCGCCGTCGGCGGTGATATGCACTATGCGCAGCGCCTCCCGGTCCATAAGCATGTTGTTTTCTGCATTGGCTGCCGCAGCTTGGACAACCTTGGCAATGGACTTGGCCCAGGGCGAAGGCAGCAGCACTAGAGTAGCCAGGGCTTCGTTCACGGGCTTGCCCCGCACCAGGTCCAGCATTGGACGCAGGCGTTTGGGCGAAGTCCCGATTTGTTTTGCGGATGCGCGTACATGCGGCATTTTCTAAAGACTCCCTGGTTAGCTGCGGCCTACGTGGCCGCGGAAGGTCCTGGTCGGCGCGAACTCGCCCAGGCGATGGCCCACCATGTTTTCCGTGACAAACACGGGCACGTGGCGGCGTCCGTCGTGCACGCCAAAGGTCATGCCAATCATCTCAGGCATAATCAGAGAAGACCTGGACCAAGTGCGAATAACAGTCTTTTCGCCGGAGGCCCGCAGGGCTTCCACTTTTTTCCACAGTTTGGGGTGGACGTATGGGCCTTTCTTTACAGACCTGGACATGGCCTACGGGCGCCTCCTGCGGACAATAAACTTGCTGGTGGTCTTCTTCTTGCGGCGGGTCTTGTAGCCCAAAGTGGGCTTGCCCCAGGGCGTCTTGGGGCCGGGCATACCAATGGGAGACCGGCCTTCGCCGCCGCCGTGGGGATGGTCCACCGGGTTCATGGCTACGCCACGGTTGTGAGGCCTGCGGCCTTTGTGGCGCTTGGCCCCGGCCTTGCCCATGCTCTCGTTCTTGTGGTCGGGGTTGGAAAGCTGTCCAACGGTGGCATGGCAGGCCAGCAGCACTCGGCGCATCTCACCCGAAGGAAGCCGGATCAACACGTATTCGCCTTCCCGGGACAGCACCTGGGCGCCCACACCAGCGCTGCGCACCAACTGGCCTCCCCGGCCCGGCGTCAATTCGATATTGTGCACCATGGTGCCGGTGGGTATGGCGCGCAGGGGCAGACAGTTGCCGGGGTGAATCTCCGCCTGAGGCCCCGACTCCACCCAATCACCTACCTTGAGTCCGATGGGTGAAAGAATATAACTTTTCTCGCCGTCGGTGTAATGAATCAGTGCAATACGGCAAGTCCGGTTAGGATCGTACTCCACAGCGGCCACCCGGGCTTTGACACCCTCTTTCCGGCGCCGGAAGTCCACTTTCCGGTACATCTGGCGGGAACCGCCGCCACGGCTGCTGATGGTGACCCGGCCCCGGTTGTTACGGCCAGCATGTTTCAGCTTGACCGCCAGCAGAGTCTTTTCCGGCTTATCAGTAGTTAACTCTTCAAAAGTTGGCCGGGTGGCGTGCCGGGTGCCCGGCGTCATTGGCCTGATTGCTTTTAATGGCATGGCGGGTTCCTTATCTAGAGACCTTCAATGAGGTTAATGCGGTCGCCAGGCTTGAGGGTGACCACCGCTTTCTTGGTGTCCGGTGTCTGCTTGAACCGCGGTCCGTAGCGGTGGCGCTTGCCCCGTAGCTTGGTTATGTTGACGGCTACCACCGTAACGTTGAAGTTGCGTTCCACCGCTTCCTTAACCTGAGTCTTGTTAGCGGTGGGGGCGATATGGAAAGTGTAGCGCCCGCTTTCTTGCATCAAGGTGCTTTTTTCAGTAAAGGTGGGACGCAGCAAGACTTCGTAGATATTCATCTAGGCGCTTGCCTCCGCGGGCTCCGCGTTGCCGGAGGCCCTTCCCCTCTTTTCCTTCTTGGGTCCGCGGACCTTCATCCGGAACGGCGTGCCTTCTTTAACGGCGCCGCGCCGTCCGTGGGGTTCCACCGCCCACAACTGCTCTGCCTGCCGGGCAGCGTCCACGGTCATCACCAGGGCGCCGTACTTCAGCAACTCCCCGGCATTGAGCAAGTTAACCGGCAGAGTCCACACTTTTTCCAGGTTGTGGGCAGCCCTGGCAACCTGCTGGTCTGATTGGCGGGTTACCACCAGAGCTGAGCCGGAAACCCCCAGGTTCTTCAGAACTGAAGCCATAGCTTGGGTTTTACCGCCCTCAATTTGCAACTGGTCAACGCAGATTAACTGCCCCTGGCGGGCCTTTTCCGACAACATGCACTTGATTGCCAGCCGCCGCATGCGCTTGGGCATATCTACGCGATAACTACGGGGATGCGGCCCAAATACGACGCCGCCGTGCCTCCATTGGGGCGCGCGGGTGCTGCCCTGGCGGGCCCGGCCGGTATGTTTCTGGGCCCAAGGTTTCTTGCCGCCGCCGGAAACTTCTGCCCTAGTCTTGGTGTCATGGGTGCCCTGCCGCCGGTTGGCCTGGTACATTACCAGCGCCTGGTGCACCAGTGCGTGGTTCAAGGGCACATTGAAGACAGCGTCATCCAGGGTGATGGTTTCCACCGTCTGCCCTTGCTGATTTTTGACCGTAGTTTCCATGTTAGGTGATAACTCCTAGCCAGCGACCCGGGCAGACTTGCCGGTTCTTCTAATGGTGAGCAGGCCGTTGGGTGCGCCGGGGACGGCCCCCTTCAGTAAAAGAAGGTTGCGCTCCGGGTCAACGCGCACCACTTCCAGGTTCTTGACCGTGACCTGTTCATCTCCATAATGGCCCGCCATGCGGAGGCCCTTCATGATGCGGCCGGGGAAGGTGTTGGCGCCGATGGAGCCAGGCGCCCTGGCCCGGTCCGACTGGCCGTGGGTGCGGGGGCCGCCGTGAAAGCCGTGGCGCTTCATGCCGCCGGAAAAACCGCGACCCTTGGTGCGGGCAATGACATCCACCAACTCCCCTGGAGTGAAGATGCCCACGCCGATGCGCTGCCCCACCTGGAGCTGCGACAGATCAGCGGCCTTGAATTCCCGCACGTGGCGGCTGGGCTGGCTTGCCTTGAAGTGCCCGCTCATGGGCTTGTTGGGCTTTTTCAGGGTGTCAAAGCCCACCTGCACCGCCTCGTAGCCGTCTTTTTCCTTGGTCTTAATCTGGGTAACTGAGCATGGCCCAGCTTGCACCACCGTGACCGGCACCACATTGCCGTCTTCGCGGAAGACCTGGGTCATGCCAACTTTCTTGCCTAGATAACCCTGGAGCATGGTCTGCACCTATTCTTGCCGTGATGCCTTAAAGCTTGATGGAGATGTCCACCCCTGCCGGCAAGTTCATCCGGGTCAGGGAATCGATGGTCTTGGAGGTGGGCTCCAGGATATCGATGAGCCGTTTGTGGGTCCTGATTTCAAAATGTTCCCGGGAGTCCTTGTCCACGTGGGGGCTGCGAATTACGCAGAACCGCCGGATGTGGGTCGGCAGCGGCACCGGCCCCGCGACGCGCGCGCCGGTGCGTTCCGCCGTCTCCACAATCTGCCCCGTCGATAGGTCGAGCATTTTATGATCGAAAGCCTTGAGGATAATCCTGACTTTTTGCCTGGTGACCATTCTCTATTCTCTGCCTGCGGCCTTGGGGCTGTTTAACCCCGGCTAATTATATTCCTTGCCACGTTTTCCGGCACCTGTTCGTAGTGCCGGAACTCCATAGTGTATCCAGCGCGCCCGCGGGTCAGCGACCGGAGAGACGTAGTGTAATTGAAAGTTTCCCCCAAGGGAAGCATGGCGCGCACGGTTTGGGTGTCGCCTTGGCCTTCAATGCTGCGGATCTGGGCGCGGCGGGTGCCCAAGTCTCCCAGGACTTCGCTCAAGAATTCCCCTGGGGTGACTACCTCCAGCTCCACAATGGGCTCCAGCAGCACAGGCCTGCTTCTGCGGGTGCCTTCCCGGATGGCCAGCATCCCAGCGCTGCGGAAGGCCATTTCGGAAGAGTCCACCTCGTGGTAGCTGCCATCCACCAGGGATACTTTTATGTCCACCAGAGGATAGCCTGCCAGCGGCCCGTTGTCCAGAGCCTGGCGCACACCAGCCTCCACCGCCGGTATATATTCCCGGGGGATCCTGCCGCCCACCACGTTGTTTTCAAAGACCACGCCCGTGCCACGCTCCAGGGGTTCCAGTTCCAGCCAAACGTGGCCGTACTGGCCGTGGCCGCCGGACTGGCGCACAAACCGGCCTTCCTGGCGGATAGGTTGGGTGATAGCCTCGCGGTAGGACACTCTTGGCGTGCCCACCCTGGCTTCTACGCCAAATTCACGGCGCATACGGTCCACCAGCACTTCCAGGTGCAACTCTCCCATGCCGGACATGAGGGTTTGGCCCGTCTCCGGGTTGAACTTCACCAGGAACGTGGGGTCTTCATCGGAAAGTTTGCGTAGAGCATCCGACAGCTTGTCCTGGTCGGCGCGAGTCATGGGCTCGATGGCCACGGAAACCACCGGCTGCGGGAACTTGGGCGGCTCCAGAATCACCCGGTCGGCATCCAGACAGATGGTGTCGCCGGTAAAGGTGTTCTTCAGCCCCACCGCCGCGCAGATATTGCCTGCGGTCACGTCTTCCAGTTCTTCCCGCCGGTTGGCGTGCATTCGCAGCAGACGGCCCATGCGCTCCCGCTGGTCCTTGGTTACGTTAATGACCGAAGCGCCGCTCTTCACGGTCCCTGAATACACCCGCAAATAGACCAGGCGGCCTACAAAGGGGTCTGTAACCACTTTGAAGGCCAAAGCCGCCAGCGGCTCCTTCTCATCAGGGGAGCGCAATACCTTCTCACCGGTCTTGACATAGATTGCCTCAACAGGCGGAATATCCGCGGGCGAAGGCAGGAAATCAATGATGGCGTCCAGGAGCGGGTGCATCCCCTTGCCCTGAATGGCAGAGCCGCAAAGCACTGGGACTATCTGCTGCTCAATGGTGGCGTGGCGCAGGGCCCGGCGCAGATCCTCCTCTGGAATTTCCTCCCCTTCTAAGTACTTGATAAGCAGCTTCTCATCCGTTTCCACAATCTTTTCGATCATGGCGTGACGGTACTCTTCAAAAGCTTTCTGGTACTCGGAAGGCACAGGGTGAGCTTCCGGAGGCACTACTTCAGTCGCGGTGTCCCGCCCCGCAGGGTATGTCAGCGCCTGGCCGCCCAGCAGGTCAATGACACCGGCAAAAGCGGCTTCCTCACCAATGGGCAGCTGGATGGCCACCGCATTGGCCTTGAGGCGACGCCGGATGGACTCGATGGTGCGCGTGAAGCTGGCGCCCACCCGGTCCATTTTGTTGACAAAGCAAATCCGCGGCACCTTGTAAGTATTGGCCTGCCGCCATACCGTCTCGGACTGGGACTGCACGCCAGCCACTGCGTCCAGCACCACTATGCCGCCGTCCAGCACCCGAAGGCTGCGCTCCACCTCGGCAGTGAAGTCCACGTGGCCTGGGGTGTCAATTACGTTCACCCGGCAGTCGCGCCAGGGCACCGTGGTTGCCGCGGCGGTAATGGTGATGCCGCGTTCCCGCTCTTGGGGCATCCAGTCCATGGTGGTAGTGCCTTCATCCACGCCGCCCATGCGGTGTATGCGGCCGGAGATAAACAACACCCGTTCGGTGACGGTAGTTTTGCCGGCATCAATGTGGGCAATAAAGCCGATATTGCGGATCTTTTCAATGGGTAAAGTATCTGGCATGAGAAAAAACCGAGGCCCCGGAGTAACACGCCAGGGACAGCTCGTCCTCTGGAACTATCTATCTCCGGAAATGCACAAAGGCGCGGTTGGCTTCCGCCATGCGATGAAGCTCTTCCCGCCGCCGCACCGCCGACCCCTCGCCTTTAGAAGCGTCAATCAACTCTTGGGCCAGTCCCTGCCTCATTGGCATGCCCTTGCGGGACCTGGCTCCAGTAATCAGCCAGCGGGCGGCCAGCGCGTCGCTGCGGGCGGCCCGAAGCTCAGTGGGCACCTGGTAAGTAGCGCCGCCCACGCGCCGCGGCCGCACTTCTACCAGCGGGGTGGCGTTCTTCACCGCCTGCTGGAAGACCTCTATGGGGCTGGCACTAGCCGTTTCCTGGATTATGTCAAATGCCCCATAAACTATATGCTGGGCCGTGGACTTCTTGCCTCGCTCCATTATCCGGTTAATAAAACGGGCCACTTCCACGCTGTTATAGCGCGGGTCGGGCAATGTGGAGCGCGGCTCAGCGCGCCTTCGCCTGGACATAAATCACCACCTATCCAAATCAGCAGCCCATCCTGGGAAACTTTACCTGGGCGCTGTCAGACCTGTTTACTTCTAGTAGATGTGCCAATGGGACTAAGCCGCCGGGGCCGTACCCTTGGCCGCGCCATACTTGCTGCGGCCCTGTTTCCGGTTGCGCACACCCTCACAGTCCAGAGCGCTGCGCACAATGTGGTAGCGCACGCCGGGCAGATCCTTGACCCTTCCACCGCGCACCAGCACCACCGAGTGCTCCTGTAGGTTATGGCCCTCGCCGCCAATGTAGGCAGTTACTTCCTGCCCATTGGTCAAACGTACGCGGGCAATCTTGCGCAGGGCGGAGTTGGGCTTCTTGGGTGTCATGGTGCGCACCTGGATGCAAACGCCCCGCCGCTGAGGGCTGCCGTCGCCCCAGGTGTTGCGGTTCCGCAAGGAGTTCTGAATCCAGTGCAGGGCAGGGGCCTTGGTCTTGGCCCGTACATCCCGCCGCCCTTTTCTAACTAACTGATTGACTGTAGGCATAGTAGCCCCCCGTTCACTAGGTGGACGCAAACAGGTACTTTATCAGCGTCCTAGCTTCGTGTCAATGATTTTGGCGCCTTCCTTACACCGGGAGTGGCCAAGGAATTCCAAGGGTTCCCGAAGTGACCTGACCTTCGGTACGCATGGCAGGCGCGTTACCGTGTTACAATGTGCCTCGCCGGGCTGGGGCCGCCCGCAGCCGGTAAAGTCAATTCTTCAGAGGTCCGTAAATGACAAGCCCTCAAAACTCTTCGGGAGAGCCTGATTTTAACGGCATGGTCTTGCCCGACGAAGGGGTGGTGGACCTGACCGATAAACTTACCGAGTATATGACCGAGATTGAACTGGGCGGCATGAACGATATTATTGGCCAGGTTCTGGACGATTTCCTGGACCAGGCGGGGAGCATCCCGGATGACTTGCATGACCACGGCGCTTTCGAGCAGATTACCCGCAACCAACTGGCCGTGACCCTGGCTTATCAATTGGGCCGTCTGGAAGGCCGGGCGCCCCAGGTGGTAGAACGGCTTATTCTACAAGCGGCAGAGCGGTGGCATCCAAGGCCCGTAGGCCAGTTTGCCGACATCTCCGACGCCGACCTGCGCCAGCCCAAAGAACTTGTCTATCCGCGGCTGCGGAGGCTGGAATACACCGATCCAGAGGATGCACAGAGTTAAACGCCCACTGACTGATGTAAAGCGCTTTTCATTCATAGATAAGCCTTAGTTGATACCCATTTTGCGCCACCAGACCGCTACAGGGGGACAAATGACCTTAAACACCAAAAAATACGACCTGCTGCTGAAAGGCGGCACGGTACTGGACCCAGCCCAAGGCATTCATGACCGCCGGGACATTGCCTTCAAGGACGGCCTGGTGGCGGCAATTGAGCCACGCTTGGACCCGGCCAGCGCCGCCACTGCCGTTGACGTGACCGGCAAGCTGGTAACCCCAGGGTTTGTTGACCTGCACGGCCACTTCTACCACGGCGCCACCGGCAGCGCGGTCCACGCCGACGAAGCCTGCCTTTCTGCGGGCGTCACCACCGGAGTGGATGCGGGCAGCGCCGGGTTTATGAACTTCGAGGCCATGCGAGACTATGTGTTTCCGGCTCACCGCACCCGCTTGTTGAGCTTCCTGCACATTGGCGCGGGCGGCCTGGTGCTCAACCGAATTCTGGGTGGCGACCTGCACGATTTGCGCACCATTGACGTGGACCGGGCCGCCGACACCATCAAGAAGAACTCCAGCATGGTTTTCGGCGTGAAGGTGCGTATGCACGTGGATGCCGTGGCCCACTGGAACGCCCCTACGGCCATGCGACTGGCCCGCGCCGCCGCCGACCAGTCCCGCAGCAGGCTGATGGTGCACGTCAGCGGCACGCCCATACCATTGCCCCAAGTTTTGGAGTTCATGGGTAAGGGCGATATTGCCACCCATGCTTTCAACGGCAACCTGGAGAACATCCTGGACAACAATGGCAAGCTGCGCCCCGAGGTGCTGGCGGCCCGGAAGCGGGGCGTCATCATGGACGTGGGACATGCCGGAATCCACTGCGACGTGGAAGTGGTGAAGTCCGCCCTGAAGCAGGGCTTCGCCCCCGATACCATCAGCACCGACATCCACATCGGCCCTCCAGACCGCATCATCTACAAGCTGAACGACCTGGTCAGCAAGTTCCACGCCCTGGGCCTGACTCTCAAGGATGCCGTGGCGGCCAGCACCGTCCGCCCCGCCCAGGTGCTGGGGCTGCAAGATTCCCTTGGCTCCCTGGCCCCAGGCATGTCGGGGGACGCCGCAGTATTCGATTTACGGGAAGGCCGGTTTGTGTGGCATGACATGGCCGGGCATAATGTGGATGGCAAGGTGCGGCTGGACACCTACCTTACGGTGCGCGCTGGGTCAGTGGCGTGGCGGGAGGGACAACTGACCCGCATGGGCGAGTGTTAGGGAGTTGTAAAGTAGCCGCTGAGTGTGCAACGATAAGGCCATGAGACAAGACCAATTTGAACTGACCGGCCCGCTGCCGGAGCTTAAAGAGCCCCACGTGCTGGCGGTGCTCCGGCCCTGGATAGATGTGGGCAACGTGGGCAGCCTGGCTTTAAGCAGGCTGGAACGCCACCTGCGGGCAACCGAGGTGGCCCGCTTGTCCCGGCCCGGCTACTTTTACGACTTCACCCGCTACCGGCCCCGCTCTTTGATACAAGAAGGAGTCCGGAAACTTTCGGTGCCCAACACCATCATCCGGTGCGCAGTCCGCCCTGATGCCCCGGACTTGGTATTTATCCACCTGCTGGAGCCCCACCTCTATGGCGAGGACTACGTTGAGACCCTGGTGGATATGCTGCAAAAGCTGGGAGTCAAACGGTACTCTCTCGTGGGCGCTTTCTATGACATGGTGCCTCACACCCGGCCGCTGCTAATGTCCGGCCTGGCCAGTACCCCCCAGGGAATTGAGGAAAACCGCTCTTTGGGAGTCCGTCAGTCCACTTACGAGGGACCCACCACCATAACATACCTCATCGCCCAGCAGATGGGCCGCTTGGGGGCCGATACCCGCACATTTTTGGTGCACCTGCCCCAATACCTACAGGTGGATGAGGATTTTCAGGGCACCGCAAGACTGATGCAGGCGTTGTGTAACCTGTACCAATTGCCTGACTGGCTGATAGAGCCGGACCGGGGCAAGGAGCAGTACGCCAACCTGGAGAAAACTGTCAACGAGACTTCCGGAGCCGCGCCCCTGCTCCAGCAACTGGAGGAGCGGTACGACCGGGAGCAGCAGGAGAGCGAACCACCCCCCACGCTTCCCTCCAACATTGAGCAGTTTTTGGAGGACGTGGGCCGCAACCTTGAGCCGCCGCCAGAACCTGGACCAGACCCTTAGAGGGCGTGTTAAAGCATCCAGGCTCACTCCTCGACAAGGTCAGAGCCTGCCCTGAGCCAGCCGAAGGGATGAGCGGTTTTTCTCCGCCCGTGGTGAGCTTGTCGAACCAGGAGCCGTCACTTTTGACCCAGGCCCTTAAAGCGCCTTACAAACAAAATGAAGGATGTCATTCTGAGGAGTCCCGATGACATCGGGACGACGAAGAATCTGGGGTGGGGCAAACGCCCACCACCCCAGACCCTTCGTCCTTAAGCCGAAGGACTCAGGGTAACAACTCCGGCATTTTGTTAGGGGTTCTTAGAGGGTGTCAAAAAGGCTAGGTGCTCGTGGTTCGACAGGCTCACCACGAGCGGTCCTTCAGCCGAAGGACGCTCACCCTTCGACAACCTCAGGGTAAGAGCTGGTAGTGCACACCACTTTTTAAACACGCTCTTAGGGTTTAACTCGCCGGGCAGCAAAGATATGGGACGCTCTGCCTCGCATAATCCAGGAACGCCGCAGTTCCAGGAAAAAGGAACTGGCGCGTGACTGCGCCCTCGTCTTCTTTCATCCCCCTGGCGCCGCTGCTCCAGGCATTGATTCGGTTCGACACCACTAATCCCCCCGGCAACGAGTCGGCGTGCGTCAGTTATGTCAATGCATTGTTGCAGGATGCTGGCTGTGTCACCCAGATAGTCAGCAAAAGCCCAGAAAGGCCCAACCTTATTGCCCGCCTTTCTGGGGCAAGGGCTGCCCCGCCCCTGCTGCTATATGGGCACCTGGACGTAGTGCCCGCTGCTGACCAGCCCTGGATGCACCCGCCCTTCGCGGGCCAGGTGGCAGACGGCTGCCTTTGGGGCCGCGGCGCACTGGACATGAAGGGCGGCATCGCCATGATGCTGGCAGCCTTTTTACGGGCCAAGGCGGAGAACCTGCCCCTGCCAGGCGATGTGATTCTAGCCCTGGTCAGCGATGAAGAGGCGGGCGGCGTTTTTGGGGCGCGGTTCCTGGTGGAAGAACATTCCCATCTGTTCCAGGGAGTCCGTTACGCCATTGGGGAGTTCGGCGGGTTCAGCATGGAAATGTCCGGCCGCCGTTTCTACCCCATCATGGTGGCGGAAAAGCAGGTCTGCCGGCTGGAGCTCACTGTCCGAGGACAGGGCGGCCACGGCTCCCTCACCAGCCGGGACCGGGCCCTGGCGCGGTTGGGCCAGGTGCTGACCAGGCTGGACCGGGGCCGCCTGCCGGTGCACATCACGCCAGCCAGCCGCATGATGCTCCAAAGCATCAGTTCGCACCTGCCTTTCCCTAGAAATCTGGCCCTGCGGCTCCTCCTCTGCCCGCCTTTGTCCGGCTTTCTTTCAGGCCTCATGGGGCCTGCAGGCAACCGGCTGGAGCCGTTACTGCGGAACACGGTGAATGCCACCCTAGTGCGCGGCGGCGAGAAAGTTAACGTGGTGCCAACTCAGGCAACCCTGACTCTGGACGGGCGGCTGCTACCGGGCTGCACCCCCGACGACCTGCTGGCTGAGCTGAAGCCCATCCTGGGCGGACTGGCCGAGGTAAGGGTGTTGCAACATTCCCCAGGCCCGGCTCACCTGGACATGGGACTGTTTGACACCCTGGCAGGGATTATCCGGGAAGCCGACCCCGGCGGCGTGGCGGCGCCCATGCTGCTGCCCGCCACCACCGATGCCCGTTTCTTTGCCCGGCTGGGCATCCAGACCTACGGTTTCCTGCCCATGCGCTTGGAGCCTGGGCTGGACTTTTTGGGCACCGTCCACGGCCCCGATGAGCGCATACCCATTGCGGCCCTGGATTTTGGCGCAGAAGCTATTTACCAGCTGTTGGGCAAGTTCAATCAGTGGCAGGCCGTGTCAACTCAAACAAGAATGTTACCGAAGGGCAGATGATTCACTGATCCAGGAATGTTACCGAAGCATTGTTGCCGGGTCCCTGTGATTGGCTGCCGGGGCAAGCTTGGGG
>VGZV01000031.1 GCA_016872385.1 SAR202 cluster bacterium
GCACCCCAAGCTTGCCCCGGCAGCCAATCACAGGGACCCGGCAACAATGCTTCGGTAACATTCCTGGATCAGTGAATCATCTGCCCTTCGGTAACATTCTTGTTTGAGTTGACACGGGGCTTGCGTAACATTTATGGTGACTTTTTGGCGACACGCAGATCCGCGTGGAGACTCCTTTTGAAGCCCTGAAGGGCTTTGCCCAAAATGTCATTCTGAGTCCCGATGCAATCGGGACTCAGGGTGACAATACTTGTATGCAAAACGTTACTGACTATCGAAATCCATACTTTTTGGGCAAGGCCGCCCTGAAGCTTATGAGGATTGTCGGCCGAGACAAAAGACCAGGCTGATTCATTCTCAGTAGGGGCAGACCCGTGTGTCTGCCCCGTGGTAGGGATTCTACCCTGGTCGCTCCTGCTGCCCTGCGAGAATGAATCAACCCCAGACAAAGGACGGGTCGCCATTGTAACGCTTGCAGGCGGCACGTATAATTTGAACGTGATGCCCGGCGTAGTGCAGGTTGCGATGAACCCCGATTTTGATTGGCCGCTGTTGTGAAGTCTCGCATCTTACCAATTTGTGTACTCCTGGGTTTGTTGACCATGGTGACGGCTTGTGGAGTCCTGGCGCGCGGCCAGTCCGGTCTGCCCTTGGGCGGGTTATCGGAAGGACAGCCGGCGGCGGACTTTAGACTGCCATTGTTCAACGGCGGGGAAGTGCGTCTGGACGACTGGAAAGGCAAGAAAGCGGTTGTGGTGAACTTCTGGTTTCCTTCTTGCCCGCCTTGCCGTGAGGAGATGCCAGAGTTTCAGAAGGTCTGGGAGCAGGTGCAAGGCCAGGACGTGGAGTTCCTGGGGGTGTTTGTGCCCCAGGGCCTGGATACGGAAGAAGATGCCCGCAACCTGGTTAGCGAGCTCGGTCTGACTTACGACTTTGCTACAGACAGGGGCGCTAAAGTGGCGTTAGACTACAAGCTCCAATTTTTCCCCACCACTTATTTCATTGGTAAGGATGGGCGGGTGTTCCGCGTGGAGATAAGCACACTCGATGCTCCGGCCCTCTCCCGCCTGGTCAGCGATCTGCTGCGGGGTTAGCAAGATGGCGCTGCGCCGGGCGGGCAGGCGCGCCCAATGAACTTGGCAGACTGGGTTGTGGCTGTTATTCGCTGGGGCCATGCCCTGGCTGCGGTGGCGTGGGTGGGGGGAGGGATGTTCTACGCACTGGTGCTGCGCCCGGCATGGCGCGGGAAGACCGATTCCCCAGAGTTGCGCCGTTCAGTAGCCGAAGAATTTCGCGGCTTGGTGAACACCGCCATTGGGGTGCTGCTCATCACCGGAGTGGTCTTATCTGCGGTGCGTCTGACGGGGGATGGCGTCACCTGGCCTTACGTAGCGGTGCTGGCCGTCAAGATAGTCCTGGCCCTGTACATGTTCTACGTGGCACGGTTCATGAAAGGCTCGCCGCCCGGCCCAGGAGCAATGAAAGCGACAGGCTGGCGGAGGTTCAAGGCCGCCTTTACCGGGACTACGGGCCAGCTAATTACCGGGGTGGTAATAATTGGGCTGGCCGACGTGCTGGATGCCTTGTTTGAGCAGGCCCTGGTCAGGTAGTCAAGACTTTCCCGCAGTGCAGAACGCCCGAGTAATTGATCTTGGAGGTCCAGTGCACAAGGAACTGATGGAGATCCTGGTGTGCCCGGTGTGCAAGGGGGAACTGGAACTGAAAGCCGAGTCAGTGGAAGGGGACGAAGTGGTGCAGGGGTCGCTGGTCTGCCACCAATGCCAGGAAAGCTACCCCATTACCGATTCCATCCCCAACTTGCTGCCGCCCAACCTGCGGGGATAGGGAGTTCGGGGGCCTCTGGAGTTCCCCGGCCAGTCGCGGTGGCAGAGGCCGTACTGTTCTAGAGGTTGTGGGAGAATTACCATAGACACCGCCCGCTCATCCTGAGCTTGTCGAAGGATGAGTAGCTTTTAGCCCGCTCATGGTTCGACAAGCCCCGACCTGGTCGGGATCCCGATACGTCGGGACTCACCACGAGCGGGAATTGTCACACACCCTCTTATGGGGCGGCGCCCTTCGGCAGGCCCAGGGTGAGCGGATTTTCGCCCGTGATGAGTCCTTAGTCTGAAGAATGCGCGTGTCGAACCGCCATAGAGGGTGTCTCCAAAGCCATTGCGATTCCTGATGCAAGTGGGACGAAGCAAGCCCGCTGGCGTTTAGGGATTGCTTCGCTCGCAAGACATTGTGCTGGCACTTTTTAGACACCCTCTCAAACCTAGACGGGCGACGTCTGGGTCGCGCCTACGGTGTGCCAGTAGGGTGCAAAGGACTAGGGCAAGCCGCCGGTGAGCACCCGCGCCACCTGGGAGGCCAATTCTTCGGCCCGCTGGCGGACCTGCTGGCGGGTCAGGTTTTCCACCGGGTGCTGGGTAAAGATGGTGGGATAGTCCGCCGCGCCCCACATGCGGGCCATAGCCGTGGCCGTGGGCACAAACCGGTCGGTGCAGATGGTGGCGGAGGGCACCCCGGCCTTTTCAGCATGAATTCCGTCGTGCACACTGCACGCGCTGCACGACCCTCAATCCCCCACTGCGACAACTATGGCGTCGCATTTTTCCGACAGCTCCTTCATGGCCTCTGGGTCAGCAGGCCGGGAGGCGCTGGGCTTGCGGTGCCAGCGCACCTCGCCGATTTCATAGCGAGTCCGCAGCACCTCGGCCACCTCTTGCAGCAGCACGTCAGCGTTGCGCTTGCTGTCGTCAATCAGCCCAATGCGCGCGCCCGCCAGGGTGAGCAGACGGGGCGCGCCATTGAAATTGGCGGCTTCCGCCTGGGTGGTGGGGTTAACCAGGACGTATTCTTTTGGTTGCTCTGGCATTTCAAGCACCTCCCCAATGAGCGGATGGAATGCGTTACGCCGGGTTCTCCGGCAGACCTGTTCCAGCTAGGGCAGCCGCACTTCCTTAGTGACGGCGGTGGAACCCACCTTTGGCCCCCAGGAAGGTATTACCGAGGACATATTGGCCTCTTCGCCCCCAGCAAACACCAGCAGGATATCCTCTGGTTGAGGCACCAGGGACACGTAGCGCTCGTTGTCCCCCGCCGCCACGGGGCCGGGCAGCACCCTGGCGGTCTTCAAGTCCGCTACCGAGCGGCGGATGCGCTGGTGCAGGTAGCGGCGCACGTCGTCCTTGCTCCAGTCACGCCACAGTCCGCTGTTGCCGGCAATGGTAACCACTATCTGGCCCTGGCGCAGTCCTGCTGCCGAGTCGCCCACCGAGCCGGAGGTGGACATGGAAGTGCCCAGGGATGAAGCCACGTCGGCAATGGAATAGAGAATTGCTTCCGGGTGGCCGGTGGCCCGCACCTGGCGGGGGCCTTCGGCGGCGAAGACGGTGACGGCGCTCTGCCCCGGTGCGAAGCCCCGGTCCACATGCAAGGGCGTCCAGTGGGTCTCGGTTTCCGCCTCGGCGATGCAGTAACTGTATTTGCCCGGATGCCCAATGACACTGCGGTCGAAAAGGCCGGGAATGGCCGCGCAGGCGTTCATCAGAATCAGGCGCACCGCCCGGCCAATGGTGGCGTTGGCCCGGTTGCCCGGCCCAAACAGGTTTGCCCGGCAGTTGATGTTCAACTGCTGCACCACCGGCCCGTTTACGATGACCAGAATGGCTGCGCCGCCCAGGCTGGAGGAGGGCCCTACCAGGTTGAACACCGGGTCCAGCATGGCCTCCGCCGCCGCCAGCACCACGGGGAAATGTTCCGGCAGGCACCCGGCCATCACGGCGTTGGCCGCCACCTTGCCAGCGGTGACGCGGCGGCGGCGTTCCGGCAGTTGCCCCACCTCCTCAGAGGCTTCCCGGCCTGCGCACGCCAGGAACTGGGCCACCCGCTGCTGGGTGGGCGGCGCCACGGGCAGGCCGTCGGTCCAGCCCAGGTCGTAGCACCGTTCGATGGCCTCCAGGGGGTCGGCCCAACGGACGGTGGTGGTTTCGCCGGTGTCTGGCAAGGGGAACATCCTCCGAAGTTAGTGCACCGTAGGGGCGGGTTTCAAACTCGCCCCTACCAACAAGGTTAATTCGTTTCCCGATTGTTCAGGTCAGTTAGCGTACCCGCTCGTACTTGGAGAAGCTGCGCAGTTCCTTGGGCGGGTTCATCTTGGAGCCACGGATGGTGAAGGACACTTCGGAGACATACACGTCGCCGTGGGAGTCCACTGCAATGCCGTGGGGGGCGATGAACTGGCCGGGGCCTTCGCCCTCCTCCTTGGCGCCAAACATGCACACGCGCTTGCCCTGGAGGTCGTAAATGGTGACCCGGTGGCCCAGGCCGGGAGCATCGTCCACGCCGCCCATGCCGTTCAGCTCGCCGATGTAGATGTGGTCTTCCCACAGCACCATGGAGTCTGGGCGGTGGATGTTGCTCCACATGGTGACAAAGTTGCCTTCGGTGTCAAAGAGCTGCACCCGGTGGCACTCCCGGTCCACCACGTACACCCGCTCGTCCTTGTCAATGGCAATGTTGTGGGGGCGGATGAACTGGCCGGCGTCAATGCCCGGCTCGCCCCAGGAGAACTTGTACTCGCCTTCGGGACTGTAAACGTGGATGCGGGAGTTGCCGTAGCCGTCGGAGATGTAGATGTCGCCGTTGCTGGGCCGGATGGCTGCGGAGGTGGGCCGGTTGAAAGGCTGGCCGCTCCACCGGGGCGCCGGGTGATTGCGCTCCCCAATCTCCATCAGCTTCTCGCCGTCGGGACTGAACTTTTGGATGGTGTGAATGCCGTCGTCGGCGGCCAGCAAGGAGTTGTCATAGGGGCTGTAATACAAGCCGTGGGTGCGGTTGCTGAACAGGCCCTCGCCAAAGGAGCGGATAAAGTTGCCACGGCGGTCAAAAACTATGATGGGGTGCTCGCCGCGGGTCAGGACAAACACGCGGTCCTCTGCGTCCACCGCTACGCCGGGGCACTCCAGCAGCTTCATGCCCTGGGGCAGTTTCATCCAGTTGGGCACAAAGCGATAACGGAAGTCTCCCTCACCAAAAGTCTGGCGCGTGGTCATTGAATTCACCTCAATGCACAATTGGGGCCGATGCGGCCCTTGGGTTCGGGGTAATCCTAAGGTCTGATAGGTAGGGTGTCAATGGGGAAGGAGGGGAGATTCATTACTTTGCAGTGTGCCAGTGTCCTGACCGTGCTAATGTGCTACCATACGGGTTGAGGACAGAGCGATGCCAAGCGTATACCTAAGCCATAGTGTGAGTCCATGGGAGCTTGCGCAAGTTTACGTGCTGGCACGGGAAACGGAGCGGCATGGACTTCAGACTTTTATTCCAGACCGCAATTGGCAACCATCCCTGGGAGTGCCTAACCACCTTAAAGGACTCCTACACCAAGCGGACATGGTCTTGGCATTCGTAAGCCTGAACGGACATCACTCGGAATGGGTGAACCAAGAGTTAATAGAGGCGCATTCCAAGACGCTGGTGACTTTAGCAGAGCAGGGAATACAACTTGATGGGCTTGATGAGCAAAATGTTGTTCGGTTCAGTCAAAGTGGTGATATGGCCGTGGCCATTCAGAGGGTGATAGGGCGGCTTCAGGGCCTTGAGTTCCCAAGGTCGGCTAACAATCTGCTTACTGGCTTGATCGTGGGCGGACTAGTTCTCCTGCTGTTGAGGGGACTCGGCGGCAAGGGTGGCCAAAGGTGACGCTTGCACTGCCCAAGTTCCTAGACAAAGGTGAGGATAGGGCATTTCGAAGGGCTGTAAGACAGGTCAACGAGCTCTTGCCGTCACAAGATATCGAAGAAGTATTCAGGCTGTACCGTCCTCCTGAGTCCCAGTGGGTTGAGATTGCCAAGTTTCTCGCAGTCCAACCCCGCTTGGTTTCGGCACTCATGGAAGCAGTTCCATATTTGGAACAGGTCTTCGGCCAGAGGCGGCGATACTTGGAACTGGAGCTGGACCCAGAGGGTGGAGACCCAGAGCTGTTCGGCGTAGTGTTGGTGAAAGAGGAGCCTGAAATCGCCCTGCAGCTCCTATCGCAGTTTGACGCTACCTGGTTTTCCAAGGCTACTACGAGGTACGTCCGCAGACACCTGAACTTTACTGTGGATGCCGAAGATGACCAGCGGGTTTGATTGGCTTCTGTACCTGAATGTAGCGGACCACTTGCAAGGTCAATCCGGTGAGGAGTTTCTGCGCTCTGCTACCAGCCGGGCTTACTATGGAGTATTTTGCAGTATCAGAGACCTCTTAGTGCAATCCACAGGAAGGTCGTTTCCTGCAGAGGGCAGTGTTCACCGGCAGGTAATTGACGCTCTCAGCAACGACTCTCGGCCTGAGGTATCTATGCTCGGGCGGGACTTACTCCGCTTACGGCGTGAGCGTAACCGGGCAGATTACGGTAACGCGCCCTTCGATTTAAATCGTGGCCGTAAGTCGCTGCTGTGGGCCAGGCAAATTCAGAGCCGTCTTGCTCTTCTGGAAAGCGCCTTCCCTACGCGGTGAATTGGGCCGCTCAATGATACCTCGTGTAACTTCATTGGTGGCTAATTCTCCTATTGCACCACGCCGCGCCCTTCCCCCTTGATGTAGTCGGCGGTGCGCAGAGCCAGGGCCTGGATAGTTGGCGTGGGGTTGACGCCCGCGCCAGTGACGAAAATGCTGCCGTCAATAATGAACAGGTTGGGTACGTCGTGGGCGCGGCCCCAGCGGTCCACCACGGAAGTGGCCGGGTCGTTGCCCATGCGGGCGGTGCCCAGCAGGTGCCAGCCGGCGTTGCGCCGTTGGTGCACCGACAGCACCTTCTTGGCCCCAGCGGCCACCATGACTTCTCTGGCCCGGGCTACGCCGTGGTCCAGCAGCTTGTGGCTGTTTTCGCTGAGGGTGTAGCTAATCTTGGGGGCGGGAATGCCGTGGCTGTCGGTGAGCTTGGCATCCAGGGTGACGCGGTTGTGCTCCTCCGGCAGGTCGTCCGTCATAATGGTGATGGCCACCGCGTGGCCGAACCGCTCCTGGAACTCCTTGTGGTGGCCAGCGCCCCAGGCCACCCGCTGGGCCAGCAGGCCGCCCAGGGCCGCCGTCAGCGGGGCGAAGCCGTTGCCCAGCACTTGCAAGTCGTAGCCCCGCAGGAAGCCGCGCCTGGGGTCAGACTCGTAGAACTCCTGGCTCAGCATGGTGCTGCCCCGCACCCCTTCGTCGGTGCCCAGCCACTGGTCAAACAACCCCATAACCATGCTTACCGGGTGGTGCATCAAGTTCTTGCCCACCAGGCCGGTGCTGTTGGCCAGGCCGTCGGGGAACAGGCTGGAGCGGGAGTTCAGCAGCAGCCGGGAGGTGCCCAGGCCGTTGCAGGCCATGACCACCACTTTGGCCCGCTGCTCTTGCAGGTTGCCCTTGGCGTCGTAATACAGTGCGCCAGTGGCCCGGCCTGATTTATCCACCAGAATTTCCCGCACCCGGCAGTGAGTCTTGAGCTTGGCGCCCAGCTGCAGGGCTTTGGGCCAGTAGTTCAGGTCGGCGGAGGCCAGGGAGCGCAGGTACTTGCCGGTGTCAGCCTTGCGCCCATCGTAGTCCACAGAAGAGATGGCGGTATCGGACGACCACCAGTGCCAGCCCAGCTTGTCGAAGCCTTTGGCCAGCACCTGGCCCGCGGGCCGGATGGAGATGGGCGGGCAGGGACGGTCTGGCTTGGGCGGGTAGGCCGGGTCGCCGCGCAACCCGGAGACGCCGGTCATGCGGTCATTGAGGTCGTAGTAAGGTTCCAGTTCTTCATAGGACAGGGGCCAGTCCTCGGCCACGCCGTCCTCGGTCTTGACTCGGAAGTCCGAGGGGTGGAAACGGGGGATGTGAGAGCCCCAGTGAATGGTGCTGCCGCCCACGGCGTTATACAGTAAGGGCGCAATGGGCGTGTCGTCCTCATTTATGGGGTAGTCCTCGGGCAGCTTGCGGAAGTTGGGATTGGGGTGGAACTCGTTCTGCCAATAAAGCTGGGACTGGGGTTCATTGGCGGGGAAGGCGTTCTGGGGCACCCAGCCGCCCTGCTCCAGGCAGACTACTTTGATGCCTGCCTGGCTCAAGCTCCAGGTAAAGGCTGCGCCAGAAGCTCCTGCGCCGATGACCAGCACGTCGGGGATATCCTGGTGACTCGCCATGACTCGCTCCTTTGGACTGTCAACTTCCAGCCATCCGGCAGGGGTGGGGTGGCGCCTGAAAACTGACGGCTGATAGCTGTATGCTTATTTCCGCTCAAAAATGGCGGCTACGCCCTGGCCGCCGCCCACGCACATGGTCTCCAGGCCAAACTGGGCATTGCGGCGTTCCATTTCGTGCAGCAAGGTGGTCAGAATGCGCGCCCCAGTGGCGGCGATGGGGTGTCCCAGGGAAATGCCGGAGCCGTTGACGTTCAGGTTGTCTTCGTTGGGCAGCTTCCACTCCCGCAGCACGGCCAGCACCTGGGAAGCGAAGGCTTCATTCAGTTCAATCAAGTCCATATCTTGCATGGACATGCCCACCTTGCCCATGAGTTTCTTGCAGGCAGGCACCGGGCCGATGCCCATGGTAGCAGGGTGGCAGCCGGTGACCGCCCAACCCTTGAGAAAACCCATAGCCTTGAGGCCCAGCTCTTCCAGCTTGTCCTCAGCCACCACCAGGCAGACCGAAGCGGCGTCGTTCTGGCTGCTGGCGTTGCCCGCGGTAACGCTGCCGCCCTTCATTACCGGCTGGAGGCGGCCCAGAGCTTCCATAGTTGTGTCGGCCCGCGGCCCCTCATCCTTATTAAAGGGCACTGGGTCGCCCCTCCGTTGCGGGATGGGCACCGGCACTACCTCCTGGGCGAACTTGCCTTCCTGGATGGCCTTGACCGCCCGCTGGTGGCTGCGCAGGGCGTACTCGTCCTGCTCTTTCCGGGAAATCTCGTACTCTTTGGCCAGGTTCTCGGCAGTTTCCACCATGCCGGAGATGTAGCCAAACCGCTCTTCCGGGGAGATGGTCTCCCTGGCGCGGGCCAGCCGATCGTGCAGAGTAACGGAGCCGAAGCGGGCTCCCCAGCGGGATTCATTGACATAAAATTCGGCGTTGCTCATGCTTTCTACGCCGCCGGCGATTACTACGTCGGCGTTGTCGGTCTGCACCAGCATGGCGGCGTTGAGAATGGCTTGCAGGCCAGAGGAGCAGCGACGGTCCAGCTGGTATCCGGGCACTTCAATGGGCAGGCCCGCTTTCAAGGAAGCCAGGCGGCCAATGGCGGGGTTCTCTCCGTTGGGGTAGCCGTGGCCCAGGATAACGTCATTAACGTTGGCTGGGTCCAGGCCCGTACGCTCCAGCACTGCCTTAATTACCGTGGACGCCAGATCAGCGGCGGAGACGCCGCGCAGCCCGCCTCCAAAATTGCCCACGGCCGTCCGCATCGGGGAAACAATGGCAACACCTCGCATGGCCCAGTCCTCCTGCTTGCTTTCAGGTTTGAACGGACCGTGCCCCTGATAAGGAGGCAGCGCCTCTTGAGCAGCGGCCCGGAAATCTGGCGTTATGATACCCTTTCGGCACGTCTCTGTCGAATGTCCTTAGTGCCTATCCTAAAAACTCACCGCCGAGTACGCGGAGACCGCCGAGATAAAAGGAATCCAATGGCCTTGCCCCAAAAGTATGGATTTCGATAGTCAGTAACGTTTTGCGGCCAATTATTGTCACCCTGAGTCCCGATGCAATCGGGACTCAGAATGACATTTTGGGCAAAGCCGGAATCCAATACAAATCCTCAGCGCACTTTGCGCTCTCTGCGGTTATGGATAGGCCCTTGACTGAATTGCGCTGGCAGGGCTGATTCATTCTTGGCCCATTTGTAGGGGCGTTGCTTGCTGCGCCCTCGGCGGAATCCCTGACATGTGGGCAGACACATGGGTCTGCCCCTACCCTCACCGAGAATGAATCAGCCCTGTTCCAAGGAAAATGCCTATTGACAACAATGCCATCACAGGTATAATAGGAAGCCGCTCGTCTATGCCTATACCCACGTCATTCTCATTAAACAATTCCCCTCACCCCATTGGGTTTCTGCCCCGCGTTTTCGCCCAGTTCCCCGGTCTCTAGTTCAACTCGGCCGCCATCCCTATTATTAGGAGGACAAAGGTGGTTTTGTCTGCTGCCAACGGCGGGTCCGTACAAGGCCCCAGGCTCAAATCCTACGCCCGCAATCCCCAAGTACTGGATATCCCCAACCTGATTCAAGGCCAGGTGCAGTCTTACGATTGGTTAATGGATGAGGGCCTTAAAGAGGTCTTCTGCGAGATTTCACCCATTGTTGACTACACCGGCAAGAAGTACGAACTGCATTTCCAGGACCATCACTTTATGGAACCCAAGTACTCCCCCAAGGAGTGCAAGGAACGGGAGATTAACTACTCTCAGCCCATGTACGTCAAAACCCGGCTGGTGATGAAGGAAACCGGGGAGATTAAAGAGCAGCAGATTTTTATGGGGGACATCCCGGTGATGACCTCCAACGGCACCTTTATTATCAACGGCGCCGAACGGGTGGTGGTCAGCCAGTTGGTGCGGTCGCCAGGGGTGTATTTCGTTTATGAGAAGAACCCGGCCACCGACCGGAACCTGTGCTTTGGCAAGCTGATTCCCTCCCGGGGCGCCTGGCTGGAGTTTGAGACCAGCACCAAGGACATTCTGTCGGTCAAGGTTGACCGCAAGCGCAAGGTGTCTGCCACGGCTTTCCTACGGGCTTTGGGTATCGCCTCGGACAATGAGATGCTCCAGCTTTTCAAGGGTGTGGATACCGACGAAAATCATCGGTACATCCAAGCTACCCTGGAACGGGACACGCCCTCGGACGAGCGGGAGTTGTCCTTCCGGGAAGATGACCTTAAGGCCACCTGGAACTGGCTCAAGCCCGACCAGCCCTTTGATCGCCCCCAGGCCCGGCGCATTGCCACGGCCCAGATAGATTTTTACCGCCGCCTGCGGCCCGGCGAGCCGCCCAGCTTGGAAAACGCCCGCAACCTTATCAGGAACCTGTTCTTTGATGGCCGCCGCTACGACCTGGGCCGCGTGGGCCGCTACAAGGTCAACCGGCGTCTGGGGCACGGGGAAGACGCAAACTTGCGCACCCTGACGCTCAAAGATGTCATCGCCATCATCAGCACCATGATTAAGGTCAACCAGGGGGAGGGCTACCCCGACGACATTGACCACCTGGGCAACCGCCGCGTGCGCGCAGTGGGTGAACTGGTGCAGAACCAGGTCCGGGTGGGCCTGCTGCGCATGGAGCGCATGGTCAAGGAAAAAATGACCCTGGTGGACCCGGAAACCGCCGCGCCCCAGGGACTGGTGAATATCCGGCCCGTGGTAGCCGCGGTCCGGGAGTTCTTCGGCGGCTCCCAGCTTTCCCAGTTCATGGACCAGACCAACCCGCTGGCCGAGCTGACCCACAAGCGCCGTCTCTCCGCCCTGGGCCCTGGCGGTCTTTCCAGGGAACGGGCTGGGTTCGACGTGCGCGACGTCCACTTTTCCCACTACGGGCGCATCTGCCCCATTGAGACACCGGAAGGCCCCAACATCGGCTTGCTCAGCTCACTGGCGTCATTTGCCCGCACCAACGCCTATGGCTTCATTGAGTCTCCATATCGCCGCATCGTTAAGGCCCTGCCCGCTGCCGACCCGCAGCTGGAAGGCCACACTGCCATGGCGGATGTGCGGGACGCCGCCGGGAAGAAGGTGGTATCCAAGGGCACTGCCATAACCCGGTCTAAACTGCCTGCCTTGCGCCGTTTGCCCGAGGGCACTTTGGTGCCGGTCCGGCCCTTTGTGTCCGGCGGCGCCGATGAGGTGGTGTACCTGTCCGCTGACCAGGAAGAGCGCTTCCGGGTGGCCCAGGCCAACGCCCGCATGGACGAGCAAGGGCAGTTGTTGCAGGACCGGGTGGAAGTCCGGCTGGGCGAGTCTTACGTTGAGGAGCCATCTGAGACCGTTGACCTTATTGACGTCTCGCCCATGCAGATTATGAGCATCTCCGCGGCCCTGATTCCCTTTCTGGAGCACGACGACGCCAACCGCGCCCTGATGGGTTCCAACATGCAGCGCCAGGCGGTGCCCCTGCTCCGGCCCCAGGCCCCGGTAGTGGGCACCGGCGTTGAGGGACGGGTTGCCCGCGACAGCGGCCAGGTGGTGACTGCCAGCGTGGCCGGGGTGGTAAGCTCGGTCTCCGGAGCCAACATTAGTATTGTGGATGACCAGGGACAGGAGCACCCGCACCCGCTGGTAAAGTGTTCCCGCACCAACCAGGGCACCTGCTTTGACCAGCGGCCCATTGTGCAAAAGGGTGACGTGGTGCAGGTGGGTACTCCGCTGGCGGACAGTTCTTCCACCGACCAGGGCGACTTGGCCCTGGGCCAGAACGTGGTGGTGGCCTTCATGTCCTGGGAGGGGTACAACTACGAAGATGCCATCATTCTCAGCGAGCGCCTGGTCAAGGAAGACTATTTCACCTCGGTGCACATTGAGAAGCACGAGATGGAAGCCAGGGAGACTAAGCTGGGGCCGGAAGAGATAACCCGCGACATTCCCAACGTAGGCGAGAACAGCCTGCGGGACCTGGACGAGCGGGGCATTGTCCACGTGGGCGCGGACGTTGGCCCCGGAGATATCCTGGTGGGCAAGGTCACGCCCAAGGGCGAGACTGAGTTGACCGCCGAGGAGAAGCTGCTGCGGGCCATCTTTGGCGAAAAGTCCAGGGATGTGAAGGACACCTCCCTGCGGGTGCCCCACGGCGAGCGCGGCAAGGTTATTGACGTTAAGGTGCTTAACCGCGCCAACCACGACGGGCTGCCCCCCGGCGTCAATGAAGCGGTGCGGGTGTGGATAGCCCAGACCCGGAAAATCTCGGTGGGCGACAAGATGGCCGGGCGTCACGGCAACAAGGGCGTGGTCTCCCGCATCATGCCGGAAGAAGACATGCCCTACCTGGCTGACGGCACTCCTGTGGACATCATCTTGAACCCCATCGGTGTGCCTTCCCGCATGAACCTGGGACAGGTGCTGGAAACCCACCTGGGATGGGCCGCCCGCGGCCTGAACTTCCGGGCGGTGACTCCGGTGTTTGATGGGGCCAAAGACGTGTCTATCGAGGATGCCCTTTCTCGCATGTGGTTTGCTGAGATGGCCCGGGCGGTGGATACAGGCCCGGCCGATTGGTCGCCCAGCATTGACTACTCCTCTGTGGAGAAGTGGCTGACCGAACGCGGCTACGACGCCGCCCGGTTGCTGGATGACACCATCACCGGCGAAGCCCGGGAGGCCTGCCTACGGCTGTGGCTCAAGGAAGTGGCTGGGGAGGACCCCGGCGACGCATCCTTCCACGATATGTTCCAGCGCGCCCTGCAAATTCACCGGCAGCGGTTGATTGCGCCGCCCATATTCGGCAAGTTCCAGTTGGTGGACGGCCGCACCGGGGAACCCTTCGACCAATTGGTGACCGTGGGCACAATTTACATGCTCAAGCTCATCCACCTGGTGGAAGACAAGATTCACGCCCGCTCCACGGGACCCTACTCCATGATTACCCAGCAGCCCCTGGGCGGCAAGGCCCAGTTCGGCGGCCAGCGGTTCGGTGAAATGGAGGTGTGGGCGCTGGAAGCCTATAGCGCCGCCTATAACCTTCAGGAAATGCTGACTGTCAAGTCCGACGACGTGTCCGGGCGCGTCAAGACCTATGAAGCCATCGTCAAGGGTGAACCCATTGGCCAGCCGGGTGTGCCGGAGTCCTTCAACGTCCTGCTGAAAGAGCTGCAAAGCTTGGGTCTCTCGGTGGAGCTGCTCAACGAAGAGGAACGCGCGGCCTTCGGCCACGGCATGTCCGACGAAGCCGAGTTATATCAGCCGCTGGAGGCGAACTAAATGGTGAGAATGTCCGACCGGACGGAGGCCCAGGGCACCAACTTTAACGCAATCCGCATCTCCATTGCCTCTCCGGAACAGATCCTTAACTGGTCCCACGGTGAGGTTACCAAGCCGGAGACCATTAACTACCGGACCCTGCGCCCGGAAAAAGACGGCCTGTTTTGCGAGCGGCTGTTCGGCCCCACCAAGGACTGGGAATGCTTCTGCGGCAAGTACAAGCGCATCCGCTATCGCGGAGTAATTTGTGACCGGTGCGGAGTGGAAGTCACCCGCGCCAAGGTGCGCCGGGAGCGCATGGGCCACATTCGGCTGGCGGCGCCGGTGGCCCATATCTGGTTCAGCAAGACCACGCCCAGCCGCCTGGGACTGCTGTTGGACCTGTCCCCGCGCAACTTGGAGCGCGTGCTTTACTTCGCCCAGCACATTGTGGTGTCGGTGAATGAAGAAGCCCGCAAAGAGATGCAGGAGGGGGAACAGGCCAAGTTTGACCGGGAGTTGAAGAAGCGGCAGGAAGCCGCGGAGCAGCGCACAGCCCCCTTGAAGCAAAAGCTGGACGCCCTGGGTTCGGCGGAGGATGTAGCCGCCGAGGTGGAGCGCCGCGCCATTGAAGAGGAAATGGAGGCGGTGCAAGACCAGCTGGCCAAGGAAGAGGATGAGCTGAATGAACAGCTGCAGGCCGTAACTGACGAGCTGAAAGACCTGCGGGTGCACAAGCTCTTGGCGGAGTCCCGCTACCGCGAGCTGAAAGACCGCTACGGCAACGTCTTTGAGGCGGCTATGGGGGCGGAAGCCATCCTGGCTATCCTCAGGGGCACGGACATGGAAGCCCTGCGAGAGCAGTTGGTCAACGAGATGCGGTCCACCTCCGGCCAGCGCCGTAAGAAAGCCATCAAGCGCCTGCGGGTGGTGGAAGCCTTCCGCCGCAGCGGCAACAAGGTAGAGAACATGATTCTCACCATCCTGCCGGTGCTGCCCCCGGAACTGCGCCCCATGGTGCAGCTGGACGGCGGGCGTTTCGCCACCAGTGACCTCAACGACCTGTACCGCCGGGTAATCAACCGGAACAACCGGCTCAAGCGTCTGATTGACCTGGGCGCGCCGGAGATCATCATCCGCAACGAGAAGCGGATGCTCCAGGAATCGGTGGACGCCCTTATAGACAACGGGCGGCGGGGCCGTCCCATTCAGGGCAGCCACAACCACAAGCTTAAGTCCCTGTCAGACCTGCTGCGGGGCAAGCAAGGCCGGTTCCGGCAGAACCTGCTGGGCAAGCGGGTGGACTATTCGGGCCGCTCGGTCATCGTGGTTGGCCCGGAGCTAAAAATCTACCAGTGCGGCCTGCCCAAGCGCATGGCCTTGGAGTTGTTCAAGCCCTTTGTCATGCACCGTCTGGTGGTTTTGGGCGCGGCCCCCAACATCAAGAGCGCCAAGCGCATGGTGGAACGCGCCCGTCCCGAAGTGTGGGACATCCTTGAGGAAGTCATCAAGGACCGCCCGGTGCTGCTGAACCGCGCGCCCACCCTGCACCGGCTGGGCATTCAGGCATTTATGCCCTTGCTGATTGAAGGCAATGCCATCCAGATTCACCCCCTGGTGTGTTCCGCCTTTAACGCCGACTTTGACGGCGACCAGATGGCAGTGCACGTTCCCCTGTCCCGCATGGCGGTGAACGAAGCCCGTACTGCTATGCTTAGCATGCACAACATGCTGTCCCCGGCCTCCGGTGAACCACTGGTGGCTCCCACTCTGGACATGGTGATGGGCTGCTACTACCTGACCCAGATTCAGGAGAATGCCAAAGGCCAGGGAATGCAGCTCTTCGACGCTGACGAGGCGCGCATCGCCCATGCCTCCGGGTTGCTCGACCTGCGGGCGCGCATCAAGGTGCGGAACGTGCCGGGACGGCCCGACGATGGCAGCCCCTGGCTGGAGACCTCCTTGGGCCGCCTGATTTTCAACGAAATCCTGCCCCCCGCGGTGGGGTTCAAGAACCGGCTGATGGACCGGGCAGGCATCAAGGAAATGACTGCCGAGCTGTGCCGCCACCTGACCAACGAGGAGACTGCGGAGACCCTGGATAAGATTAAGAGGCTGGGGTTCCGCTGCGCCACCACTTCGGGCATCACCATCGGCATCAACGACATCCAGGTATCGCCCAAGAAGGCGACCATCCTGGAAGAAGCCAGCCACGACGTGGACAGCTTTGAGGACCAATACCTCTCCGGGTTAATTTCCGAGGAGGAGCGGTACAACCTGACGGTGCAGGCCTGGACCAAGGCTTCGGACCGCACGGAACAGTTGGTGCGGGAAGAGTTGAGCAACTATGGCGGCATCGCAGTCATGGCTGTGTCCGGCGCCAAAGGCAATATCTCCCAGATTAAGCAGATGGCCGGTATGCGCGGGCTGATGAGCAACCCCAAAGGCCGCATCATTGACCTGCCCATCAAGTCCAGCTTCCGTGAGGGCCTCACCGCCTTGGAGTATTTCATCTCCACCCACGGCGCACGCAAGGGTTTGGCCGATACGGCCCTGCGCACCGCGGACAGCGGTTATCTGACCCGCCGGTTGATAGACGTGGCCCAGGAAGTCATTGTCCTGGAAGACGACTGTGGCACCACCGATGCTTACTGGGTGCGCCCGCGGCCCGATGACCACTCCGGCGCTACAGTGGCTGACCGGGTGCTGGGCAGGCTGGCGGCGGCGCCCATCGTCCACCCGCAGACCGGGGAAATACTGGTGGACCGGAATCAGGAGATTAACGAGGCCCTGTCCAAGAAGCTTGTAGAGGCCGGTATAACCGAGGTGCCGGTACGGTCGCCCATCATCTGTGAAGCCAAGCGCGGCGTCTGCCAGCAGTGCTATGGGCGCTTGCCCGCCACCGGACAGCCGGTGGAGATCGGTCAGGCGGTGGGCATAATTGCCGCCCAGAGCATCGGCGAGCCGGGCACCCAGTTGACCATGCGCACCTTCCACACCGGCGGAATTGCTGGCGTGGACATCACCAGTGGCTTGCCACGGGTTGAAGAGTTGTTTGAGGCGCGGGTGCCCAAGGGCGCTGCCATACTTTCGGACATTGATGGCGTGGTGACCGTCGAAGAATTGGACGAGGGGCGGCGCTTGCGGGTCATCAGCCGGGAGGAGTTTAGGGAGGACTATACCCTGCCTGAAAATGCCCAATTGCTGGTGGAACAGGGGGAACAGGTGGAGCCTGGCACTATCCTGGCCCGGTTGGCCTTGCCTGCGCCTTCCGAAGAGGCCCCCGCCGCAAGCGCCGAAGGTACAGACGCGGGCGAGGAAGGCGGAGAACCGGCCGCTTCAGTGGTGATTGCCGATGTGGGCGGCAAAGTGGAACTTACCACCAGCGGGCTCTCTATTGTGTGGGAAGATGTGGAGGAGCGGGAACACGGTATCCCCGCTGCCGCCTACTTGCTGGTCAACAACAACCAGGAAATCAAGGCAGGTGATGCACTTATCCGGGGGCCGCTGAACCCCCACGACATCCTGCACATTCGGGGCAAGGATGAGTTGCAGCGCTACCTGGTAGATGAGGTTCAATCTGTGTACCGGTCTCAGGGCGTGAGCATCCACGACCGGCACATCGAAATCATCCTGCGGCAGATGCTGCGCCGCGTGCAGGTGGAGTCCACCGGTGATTCGGACTTCATTCCCGGCCAGATGGTAGACAAGACGGAATTCCAAGAGAAGAACGCCAAGGTTCTGGCTGAGGGCGGTGAACCCGCCACCGCCACGCCCATTCTGCTGGGCGTCACCAGGGCCTCCTTGCTCACCGACAGCTTCCTGGCGGCGGCCTCCTTCCAGGAGACCACTCGGGTGCTGACCCAGGCGGCGGTAAGCGGCGCCCATGACTGGCTGCTGGGACTCAAGGAGAACGTTATCATCGGCAGGTTGATCCCCGCCCGCATTGCCTCTCAAGAGATGGAGGCGCTGGCGGAGCCGGAGCCGGTGCCCAGCCTGGCCGGTGCGGCGCCTGCTGGGTGGTCCGAGGGGCTGGAGGCTGCGGCAGGTGAGTTGTTCCCCGAACCCGGCGCGCGCCGGGAGGGCGGCCTGTTTGGCGGGCCTGGGGAAAATGTTTTCCTGGACGAGACCATCAATCAGCTTGGCCAGCGGGCGACAGCCGTAGTGGCGGTGGAGGAAGAAGAGGAGGAAGTTCTGGACGACGACGATGACGAGCTGGACGATGATATGGATGACGAAGAGGATGTAGATGACGAGCCTGAGGCGGCCGAATAGTACCGACGCGGCGGGGGAGTCCGCAGCTTCTTCGGTGGACCTTTCTGTAGATGTGGCGCCGGGCAACCGGCGCCACTTGCGGTTAGCCAACCCGGTGATGATCGCCTCGGGGACATTTGGCTACGACGGCTATGGCAGGGGCATGCCCCAGGACGGCAGCCTAGCCCGCCTGGGCGCCATCATACCCAAGACGGTGACCCGCCAGCCCCGGGAGGGCAATCCGGAACCCCGCTGGTATCCCGCCTCTTTCAGGGAAGGCCGTGCCGCCGGGGAAACCACCTTTCTCAACTCAATAGGACTGGCTAACCCAGGTATCGAGGCCGCCTTGGCCCAGTTGGCCCCCCAATGGGCCAGGTATGGCACCACGGTGGTGCTGAGCCTGTCCGGGGAAAGCGCGGCCCAATTTGGAGAAATGGCGGCCCTGGCCCAGGGGGCGCCGGGGTTTCAGGCCCTGGAGCTAAACCTGAGCTGCCCCAACATTGAAAACGGCGCCCATTTCAGCCACGACCCCAAGCTGGCTGCCGCGGCGGTGGCGGCGGTTCGGGCCAACAGCGACCTGCCGTTGCTGGTGAAGCTCTCGCCCAATGTGCCTGACATAACGGTGATTGCCCGGGCGGTGGTGTCTGCCGGCGCCGATGCCCTCACCCTTTCCAACACCATTCCCGCAATGAAGATTGACCTGGGCGCCCGCAGGCCGGTGCTGGGGGCTGTCACCGGCGGGCTTTCCGGACCCGGCTTGAAGCCGGTGGCGATGGCCCTGGTGTACCGGACTGTGCAGGCAGTGGACGTGCCCGTCATTGGCGTGGGAGGAATCTTCACTGCCGCAGATGCCCTGGAATATCTGATGGCGGGAGCTACCGCGGTGCAGGTGGGCAGCGCCACCCTGGCTGACCCCAGGGCCTCTTTTACCATATTGGATGGAATCAGGGACTATCTATCAACGCATGGGATTGCTAGCGTGCGGGAAGTTGTAGGCGCAGCCCAGGTGAAGACTCGAAAGTGAATAGCCCTGGCTGATAGGACATTCACGAGTAGGGGCGACGCATGTGTCGCTCCTACCTATCGCTCGACGGCGCTACTTCTGGGCCTGCTCCATTTCGCCAGACAAGAATTGCGTCAGTAGTGCATTGAACTCCTCGGACTTCTCCATATGAGGCCAGTGCCCGCACTGGGGCATAGTGTGCACCAGGCTGTGGGGCATGGCCTGGCGCACCGACAGGGCGTGGCCCACCGGCAGCACGTTGTCTTCTTCTCCCCACACCGTCAGCACCGGCACGGGCAGGCGGCTAAGCCCAGGCAAGATGTAGCGGTGAGGCCGCAAACCAAACAGGTTGACGCTGGAGCGCAAAGCTTGCAGGGTGGCGTGCCGGGAACCGGGCAGGCCCCGCACGCGCCGCATCTCATTCAAGACCCGCCTAATCAGTGGAGGCGTGCGGTAGAAAAGCCTGCGGGAAAAGTTTTCATCGCTCAACAACTGGGGCTGGTAAAACATCTCTCCCAAGCCTGGCACAGAAAACAAGCGTAAGAACCAGGCTACCTCCCGCCCCAGGCCGCCGGAAGCTACCAGCACCAGCCGGTCCACCCGCTTGGTGTAATTAAGGGCAAACATGCCTGCAATTAGGCCGCCAGCGGAGTTGCCCACCAGAGAGACCCGCTTGATATCCAGGCGGTCCGCCAGCCGTTGCAGCAGCCGCGCCCCAGCCGAGGGATCGTAGCTGATATCCTTGGGCTTGTCCGAGTCGCCGTGGCCGGGTAAGTCAGGGGCCACCACCTGGTAACCGGCATCAACCAGGGGCTGGATGTTCCGCTCCCAGGTTACCACAGATGCACCCAAACCGTGGACCAGCAGCACCGCCGGGCCGCTGCCGGCCAGCAGGTAATGGACTTTCACACCGTCTATGTAAGTGTAGTTGCTGTTGGACTGATTCATGGGCTTGGCTGCCGGAACCCATCCCGAAATTGCAGTTAGCCAACTGGTCTGCCCTTCGACAAGCTCAGGGCGAGCGGTATATTGGGGATAGGGTTTGAATATGAAAGTTGGGGCGAGCCTGAAGCCCGCCCCAACGCGCGTTACCTTTGACCCAGTATCCCATATCCGGCTTTTTCCAGCAAGGATATGGTCGCCGATTTTCGGAGCAAATTGTGGCCCTGTTCCATCCCTTCCACAACCAAGGCAGGTCTGGAGCCATGTTTACGCCGCAGAAGCCGTAGTTGCCTGCTCCGGCTTGTGGAGCGCCAGTCCTGCCTCCGTGGCATCCACCACCACATGACTGCCTGGAGGGTATTGCCCCGCCAGGATGCCCTTGGACAGGGGGTTCTCCAGGTGACGCTGGATGGCCCGGCGCAGGGGACGCGCCCCATAGACCGGGTCAAATCCTTCCCTGGCCAGCCACTGGGAGGCCGCGGGAGTCAGCTCAAAGGTGATGGCCTGTTCCAGCAGGCGCTGCTGCAATTCCTGGGCCATCAGCCCCACCACCCGCACAATGTGTTCCTGGGCCAAGGGATGGAAGATGATAATCTCATCTATCCGGTTCAGGAACTCGGGCCGGAAATTGTGCTTCAAGGCCTCCTGCACCGACTGCCGCAGCCGCTCCTGCTCCATTGCCCCTCCGCTGCGGCCATCGGTCTGAAAACCGAAGCGCTGGCGGCCAAAATCGCCGGTGCCCAGGTTGCTGGTCATAATGATGACGGTGTTGCGAAAGTCCACCGTGCGGCCATGTCCGTCGGTCAAGCGGCCATCTTCCATAATCTGGAGGAGGACGTTGAAAACCTCCGGGTGGGCCTTTTCGATTTCGTCGAACAGCACGACCCGGTAAGGGCGGCGGCGCACCGCTTCAGTAAGCTGGCCGCCTTCGTCGTAGCCCACATAGCCTGGGGGCGCGCCAATCAGGCGGGACACGGTGTGCTTCTCCATATACTCGGACATGTCAATGCGCACCATGTTGCTCTCGTCGTCAAACAAGAACTCCGCCAAGGCCCTCGCCAGGTGGGTCTTGCCTACGCCGGTGGGCCCCAGGAAGATGAAACTGCCGATGGGCCGCCTGGGGTCCCGCAGACCGGAGCGGGAGCGGCGGATGGCTTCCGAGACGGCGGCAACGGCTTCGTCCTGGCCGACGACACGGGTATGCAGCAGGTCTTCCATATGTACCAGCCGTTCTGACTCGGTCTCCAGCAGGCGGCCGGTGGGAATGCCCGTCCACTTGGCCACCAGTTCAGCGATGTCCTTTTCGTCCACCACCATCGCCACCTTTCGGCTGCCCAGGCTCTGCTGTTTGGCGGCTTCGTGTTCCTGCTCCAGGCGCAGCCTTTCAGTGCGGAGCTGGGCGGCCCGCTCGTACTCAGACCGCTGGGCGGCGGCTTCCTCCTGGTCAGCAAGCTGGCGGATGCGCTCCTCCTGCTGCTTGATGTGGGAGGGCAGGCTCTGGGCGTCCAGCCGGAGTTTGCTGGCGGCCTCATCTATAAAGTCCACGGCCTTGTCCGGCAGCTGCCTGCCGGTGATGTAGCGGTCGCTCAAGCGGGCCGCGGCCACCAGGGCGGAGTCTTCAATTTTGACCTTGTGGTGGGCCTCGTAGCGCGGGCGCAGGGCGCGCAGGATTTCCACGGTATCGTCCACGCTGGGCTCTTCCACGTACACGGGTTGGAAGCGGCGCTCCAGGGCGGCGTCCTTCTCAATATGCTTGCGGTACTCGTCGTTGGTGGTGGCGCCCACGCACTGTAGTTCGCCGCGGGCCAGGGCGGGTTTCAGCAAGTTGCTGGCGTCCAGGCCGCCCTCGGCGGCGCCTGCGCCCACCATGGTGTGGATTTCGTCCAGGAACAGGATTACCTCCCGTTCCGCCTGCTTGACCTCGTCCACCACGGCCTTGAGCCGCTCCTCAAATTCACCCCGGAACTTGGAACCGGCCACCAGCGCGCCCATGTCCAGGGCCAGCACTCGGCGCTCCTTGAGCGAATCGGGCACGTCACCGGCCACAATGCGGGCCGCCAGTCCCTCCACAATGGCGGTCTTGCCCACGCCGGCCTCGCCGATAAGCACCGGGTTGTTCTTGCGGCGGCGGGTGAGGGTCTGCATCACCTGGCGGATTTCATCGTCGCGGCCGACCACCGGGTCCAGCTTGCCCTCCCGGGCCAGCTTGGTCAGGTCAATGCTGTATTTCTCCAGGGAGCGGTACCGGCTTTCCGCCCGCGGGTCATCCACCCGGTGGGCGCCGCGGATTTTCATCAACGCCCGGTAGACTTTCTCCTGGTCAATGCTGAACTCCTTGAGCACCTGGGCGGAGGCCCCTTGGGTCTCCATCACCGCCGCCACAAAGAAGTGCTCGGTGCCGACAAACTCGTCCTTCAGCCGGTCGGCTTCCGCCTTGGCGTTCTCCAGCAGGCGGGTGGCCCGCGGCGTGACATAAATCTGGTCGCTCTGGTAAGCCAGCTTGGGGGCTGAATCCAGGACCCGGGCCATGCGGGCCTTTACCACGTCGGCGGAGATGCCCAGGTCCGCCAGGATTTCACTGGGCAGGCCGCGTTCCAGTTCCAGCAGGGCCATGAGGATGTGCTCCACGTCCCACTGGCTGTGGCGGTGCTTGCGGACCAACTCCTGGGAGTTTTGCAGCACTTCCCGGGCTTGTTCCGTGAACTGTTCTGGATTGAGTGCCATTGGTTATTCTCCTTGCTGCTTTTGGGCGGCTATCTATCCGGCCGGGCCCTGCGCCGGTCCACTTCCGGCACCGGGCGGAGGCGGTTCAATTCCTGGGTGGCTTTGGCCAGCTGCTGTTCCAGCTGCTCGATGCGGTCCATGAGCTTGAGGGCCACTTCTGCGCCGGCCAGGTTGACGCCCATGTCGTCGGTGAGGGTCTTGATGCGGCGCAGACGCTCAATCTCCGCCGGGGAGTAGAGGCGCTGCTTGCCGCCAGACCGGGTGGGCCAGATAAGTCCTACGCGCTCGTAATAACGCAGCGTCTGGGCGTGCAGCCCTACCATGCGAGCGGCCACGCTAATGACAAAACAGGGTTCGTCTTCTAAATGCTGTTGAAAAGTCATTCTATCTTCTCCGGGCGGCGCGCAGCCCCTTCAGTTGCTGGAACAGTTCCCTTTCCTGGGGGCTGAGGCCAGTGGGCAGGCGAACTTTGACGGAAGCGTAAAGGTCGCCTTTCACGTTGGCCTGGTTCAGCACGGGCATCCCCTGGCCGGCCAGGCGGAACCGCTGGCCGTTCTGAGTCTCCGGGGGAATGGTGAGGGCAACACGGCTGCGCAGGGTGGGCACGGCCACTTCCCCGCCCAGCACCGCATCTTCCAAGGGCACGTCTATTTCGCAGTAAAGGTCCCGGCCCTGCCGCTGGAAGCGGGGGTGGACCGCCACAGTGACGTGCAGATGGATGTCTCCCTGGCGGTTGCCGCTGGCGGGGATGCGGACCCTTGAGCCGGTTTCCACCCCAGGGGGAATCTTGACCTCCAGGCGGCGGCCGCCAGGCAGTTCCAGCATCCGGCTGGCGCCGTTAAAGGCCTCCTCCAGGGCAATCTCCACAGGATAGTCAGCAGTGGGCGGGCGGCGCGCCTCTTGGCCCATGGTGCGGAACAGATGTTCAAACATGTCGGCGCCGCCGCCAAATTCAACCCCGGCAAAGGGGTCTGCGCCAGGGGATGCAGTTCCCCGCGACCCGGCCTGGCGGCGGGCCTGGGCTTCGGCCTCCTGGATGCGGTCGGCGTGGGCCCAGTTATCCCCGTATTTGTCGTACTTCCCGCGCTTGGTAGCGTCGGAGAGAACGTCATAAGCTTCATTAATGAGCTTAAACTTTTCTTCCGAACCTTTGTTACCGCGGTTCAGGTCCGGATGGTGCTGCCGGGCAAGTTTGCGGTAGGCGGCGCGGATGTCTTTGTCGCTGGAGTTGCGGGGAACGCCCAGGACTTCGTAATAATTTGGCATGTCGCAGATGCTCGTTTGTAAGTTTGGCTTGCCATATTCTAAGCTATATTGATTAAACACGTCAAGGTTAATTAGTATATCATATCAAGTTAAATGTCTTAAACACTTATAATACTTGATAATATTACATCAAGGTTATAGAATAATACCTGTCAGCTAGGTGGTGCGCCGGTCCAAGAGCGAAATGGCGGACACCGGCGAAGGAGAAGCTAGCTGGGAGGATTAGAGCTATGACGATGCAGCGATGGGACCCCTTTAGCGACCTGCGGAGGATGCATCAGGAAATGGACCTCCTGTGGCGGGGCTTTTCTCCCACCATTGAGCACCCGGAGATGGAGAGTTGGGCCATCCCCCTGGACGTGACCCAGGAGGGCGATAACATTGTGGTACAGGCCTCTCTGCCTGGGGTGAAGCCCGAGGACATCCAGGTTTCCATTGAGAACAATGTGCTGACCATCAAGGGCCAGACCCAGGAGGAAAAGGAAGTCAAGGAGAAGGACTACCTGATGCGGGAGCGCCGGGTGGGCAGTTTCCATCGGGCATTGCGGCTTCCCGATACGGTGGACACCGAGAAGGCCAAGCCCGTTTATGAGGACGGGGTGCTGACTGTTTCCTTCCCCAAGGTGGAGTCCAAGAAGGCCAAGCAGCTCAAAGTTACAGTGGGCAAGGTGCTGGAAGGCGGAAAGAAGTAAGCTCCGTCCTGACCGGCATCTCCTCCCAATGGCAAGGGGGCTTCGGTAGGGAAGCCCCCTTTGCTTTGGCGCCATTGACCTGCCTGCTGACGCTTGAGTGTTTGAAGCCAAGGTGCTACAATTTTCCGGCTATCAGGAAACCTGCCTCAGGTTGCTCTGTAGCGTTCCCCAGTAGCTCAGCGGTAGAGCGGGCGGCTGTTAACCGCTAGGTCACAGGTTCGAATCCTGTCTGGGGAGCCACTCCGCACTGCCACGGGTTGTCCGGAATCAAGCTTGTACTTTATGTATGTGCTCCGTAATCCGGCAGGGCGGCTTTACGTGGGATTCACCACCGACCTGGAACGCCGGTTGCAGCAGCACCAGAATGGCGAAAGCCGGTGGACGCGGGGCCGCGGCCCGTGGGAACTGGTGCAAGTAGAGACCTTCACTCATCGCGTCGAGGCGCTGCGGCGGGAGCGGGCGCTGAAGGGCGGCAAGCACAACCAGGAACTGCGGAAGCGGTATGGGTGAGGAAGGCGGTAGAGCGGGTCCTTCAGCCGAAGGATTAACCGCTAGGTCACAGGTTCGAATCCTGTCTGGGGAGCCACTCACATCCCGCCCCAATTCTCAAGTTCAGCGGCACCCCAATGGCTGAGGCTCTCCGGAGGCCGAGCGGCCTCAGTTACGATGATGCCTCGGCGTTCTCTTCTCTACACCCCCAGGATGCCTGAAGCGCCTATCCTTTGCTGCACCAATCCCTTTAGCCTTGCCACCAGCGCCGATAAAGGTGTGAGCGAGAGCCACCCCCACTAGCCAGCCTTTCCTGGCGCTGGGCGGGTTTAGAAGTTGCCCAAAAATCTTCGTCACACTGGCGAAAGCTGGTATCCAGGCCCTCCGCAGGGCTGCGGCCAAATCTGGGTTCCGGCTTTCGCTGGAACGACGGCATGTCCCTTGGCAATTTTCGGGCAAAGCTCGCAAAGCAGGAGGGCGGAAGATAAGGGCATTTCTGGGGACACCCCACACCCCGGCGAGGGCTAGGCCCCCTGCACCCCCGCTGTTTTCAACAGAGCCATATAAGGCTAGAGACAATTGCTAAGGGGCGCACCGGGCTGCGCCCCTGCAAAGCATATGGGGATAGAGATGGTTAGCGCGCTGCCGGGGCCCGCTGCTGCTTAGCCAGTTCCTGGTCCCAGGGGCCGGGGAACTGGCCGTGGGGCCGGTCGCCATTCATGAACAGCTTTTCCTGGCGGTGCCACTGATGGCGGGGCATTTCATAATAAACTTCCACGCCGTTGCCGTCGGGGTCGTGGAGGTAGATACCCAGGGAGATGCCGTGGTCGGCCACCCGGTCTATGGCCACGTTCTGGGCCTTCAGGTGGTGGTAGAACTCCTTCAGATCTTCCAGGCTGGCCATGCGCCAGGCCATGTGGTTCAAGCCCACCTGCCGGGGCTGAAGCCCGGCGGCATCCTCGCCCACCTCCATCAGCGCCACCTCGTGGGACTCCTCCTTGTTGGCGGACATAAAGGCGGCGCGGCCCGGTGCAAAGTCGTAGGTATGCAAGCCCAGGACATTCTCGTACCACTGCTTGGAGCGTTCCACGTTACGGACGTACAAGTTCACGTGGCCCAGGTACTTGGGAGTGTAACTCATGACCCACCTCCTGGTTCGGGCTGAGTGCCCGCGTTGGCAACACAATACCAGCCAGGGGTAAAGGACGCAAGGGCCTGATTGGGCTGGTATAATCAGGCCAAGCTGGCATTTACCTGGAATTGCAGGCCTGTTCCCCGTGGGAGAAGAATCAATACGATTGGGAGCGCTCCTCAGCTTTGTCCACCCTGCAATGGATGGGGGAGATGTACTTGACCAGGCGCCGGCAGCAATCTTGGAACTGCTAACGAAATGGCCCATGTGTCACCCTGAGCGAAGCGAAGGGTCTGGAGTGGCGGGGCTACTCACCCCACCTGAGATGCTTCGTCGTCCCGATGGAATCGGGACTCCTCAGCATCACGGTTTTCATTTTGATAGGGGCTCTTACCTTATCTACTTACTTTGCTGGGCAAGGAGAACAAGCCATGAAACCGCGCAGGAGCTTCTGGGCATGGGGCCTGGAGTCGGACGAGCCGACGCAGCAGCAACGCCGGGAAATGGCGGAAAAACTTTCCAAGCAGTTTGGGGTGGCCATTCAGGCGCCGCCCATGCCGCGCTCCAGCGACTTGCGCCTCCGCCCGCCGCGCATTTCGCCCCCGGCATCTCTGGCTGCCATTTGCGCCACCGACGACCATGACCGGGCGCTCCACACCTACGGGCGCAATTTTCCAGACCGGGTGCGCGCTTTCAACCTCCAGTTCCCCAACCCGCCGGACGTGGTGGCCTACCCCAGGAACGAGGCAGAGGTGCGGGCGGTGCTGGACTGGTGCTCCGAGGTGGACTATGTGGCCATTCCTTACGGCGCGGGCAGCACAGTGGTGGGAGGAATTGAGCCGCCGGATGGGTACGATGGAGTAGTAACCATTGACCTGTCTGCTCTGGACAAGGTGCTGGAGATTGATCCGGTTTCCCGCGCCGCCCGCATCCAGGCAGGCGTGTTTGGCCCTGCCCTGGAGGACCAGTTACGGCCCCACGGGTTCACCCTGCGCCACTTTCCCCAGAGCTTTGAGTTTTCCACCTTGGGCGGCTGGCTGGCTACCCGCTCCGGCGGCCACTACGCCACCAACCACACCCACATTGACGAGTTTGTGGAGTCGGTGCGGATGGTAACTCCGGCGGGGATTTGGGAGAGCCGCCGCTTGCCGGGCAGCGGGGCGGGCCCCAACCCGGACCGGCTGGTGCTGGGCAGCGAGGGTATTCTGGGCATCATCACTGAAGCCTGGATGCGTATCCAGGCGCGGCCCCGCTTCCGGGCCTCTGCCGGTGTGAAGTTCGCCACTTTTCTGGCCGGGGCAGAGGCTGCCCGCCAAGTTGTGCAGGCCAAGCTGTGGCCCGCCAACTGCCGCCTGTTGGACCCGGGCGAAGCCGCCTACGCCGCAGGCATGGACGGCAGCCATGCCTTGCTGGTGCTGGGCTTTGAGTCGGCGGAAGTGCCCCAGGGGGAGTTCATGCGCCAGGCCATTGCCATCGCCCGGGATGCTGGCGGCTTGATTGATGAAGATGACATAAAAATTGCCGACGACGCGGCAGAAGGCGCGGGACGGCAGGGTTCCGTGGGCGCATGGCGCAATGCGTTTATCCGCGCTCCCTACCAGCGCAACCTTACTGTGGGCCTGGGTCTGGTGGGAGACACCCTGGAGACCGCGGTGACCTGGGACCGCTGGCCGGAGTTGGAGGCCAGCGTGCGCCAAGCGCTGGTGGATACGGTGCAGCGGGTATGCAAGGGAGGCCGGGTGACGTGCCGGTTCACCCACGTCTATCCCGACGGGCCTGCGCCTTACTTCACCTTTGAGGGGTTGGGACGCCGCGGCGCCGAGGTGCAAATGCACCAGGAAATTAAGGAGGCCGCCTCGGCGGCGGTCATGGCCGCCGGCGGGACCATCAGCCACCACCATGCCGTGGGACGGTTGCACCGCCCCTGGTACGACCAGGAGCGTCCCGACCTGTTTGCCGCGGCGCTGAGGGCGGCCAAACGGGAACTGGACCCCAAAGGCGTGCTGAATCCCGGGGTGTTGATTGACCCATAGTCGTGGCTTCACCTGCATATTGCCCAACCTGTACCAGCTTCCCCTGAATGGCTCCAGCGCCTTCGTCATCGCTGAGGAATCCATCACGGTGATTGATGCTGGCTTGCGCATCAGCGGCGGCAAGCTGCTGGAGTGTATCCGCTACCTGGGCCGCTCCCCGGAGGAGATTGGGCACATCGTCTTTACCCACTACCATTTTGACCACGTGGGCGGGGTGGGAGACCTGAAGAAGCGGTCCGATGGCCAGGTGGCGCTGCACCAGGTGGAAGTGCCCTACGTACAGGGAGACGGCGGGGCCAGACCGCCCAACCCCTTTCAGAACCCGGTGCTGGCCCTGCTGGCGGCGCCGCTGCTGGGCACAATTCAGCCCAAGCCCTTTCAGGTGGACTTGCCCCTTCAGGACGGAGACCGCCTTGGCCCTCTGGACGGCATGGAGGTTATCCACACGCCGGGCCATACTCCGGGGAGCATCAGCCTCCACTTTCCGCAACACGGGGTGGTTATTGCGGGGGATGCTCTCCAGTGCCGCAGGGGTCGTCTGGGCCTCCCCATGTCGCTGTTTAGCGAAAATATGCCCCAGGCCAGGGAATCCATCAAACGGTTGGCCCAGTTGGACTTTGAGGTGTTGTGCCTTAGCCACTTTCCGCCGGTTATGGGCAATGCCTCCCAATCTTTGCAGGAGTTTGCCGCCGGGCTGGCGTAACCAATCTGGGGTGGCCCCATAAGGATGCGGCTGCCACCCGCCGCGAATGCAGGGTCTTTCTACTCTCCAATGCGGGTGGGTAGGTGGGTAGTAGGATGCTCTAGGATTCCATTCGTCACACCGGCGAAAGCCAGCGCCCAGATATGGATATGGATGAGGCGCACCACTGGGTTCCGGCTTACGCCGGAACGACGAAGACCGAATTGGCCCACCAGCCCTGTCTAGATTTACCCAGCCGTACCAGAGAAAAATGGTACGGTTTCGGCTTGAAGGAGCGCGGACTACTGCCTAGCATGGTAGGAAGACTTGGCGGCAGGAGGCCAGCGTGGGACCGTCCCTTCACATTGGGGTTGACCCCTATCCGCAACGTGGCAAGCCAGTAAGTGGCCCCGCGCCATGAAGCGCATCAGCCAATGGCTAGGAACTAGCAACGGCCTGCTGCCGGTTTTTTCCTGGGGCCTGTTCGATTTTGCCAACACCATCTTCACGGTCAACGTACTGAACCTATACTTTTACTTGTGGGTGGTGGAGGACAACGGCGCCAGGGATATCTACTACAGCCTGGCCTTGTCTGGCTCCATGCTGGCAGTGGCGCTGGTCTCCCCCATGCTGGGCGCGGTGTCGGACCGGTACGGTCGGCGCATCCCCTTCTTGATTGTCTTCAGCCTGGTTTGCGCTGCCGCCACTGGCCTGATTGGGCGGGTTGGAGGGCTTCCGGTGGCGCTATTGTGTTTTGCGGTGGCCAACTTCGCCTACCAGTCTGGCAATGTTTACTATGACTCTTTGCTCTCCACAGTGAGCCACGAAGGCAACCGCGGCCGGATTTCCGGTTTTGGGGCGTCCCTGGGGTACTTTGGCAACATTGCCGGTATTGGCATGGTGGCGGTGTTTGTGGACCAGTGGGGTCGAGGCGCAGCCTTTCTGCCCACCGCGGCGCTGTTCCTGCTCTTTGCCCTCCCATGCTTCTTGTTGGTGCGGGAGGCTGGCAACGGTACGGCCTGGAACATGCGTCTGCTTAGGGATGGTTACCGGCAGCTTGGGCAAACCCTGCGCCATGCCCGCAGCAACTCAAGGGTGTTCCGTTTCATCGCGGCGAGGTTCCTCTACGTGGATGCGGCCCAGACCCTTTTTGGGGTGATGGCGGTGTATGTGACCAAAGTCATCGGCTTTGCCGACGGCCAAGTACGATGGCTGGTGATTACAGCCACGGTCTCGGCCATTGCCGGGGCGGCCATCCACGGCCGGCTGGTGGATTACATAGGCCCTAAAAAGACCCTGGCCCTGGCCCTATTGCTGTGGATGCTGGTCTTTCTGTCGGCGGCGGTCACGGCACACAAGCCAGCGTTCTGGGCCATTGGCGCGCTGGTGGGGCTGGCCATGGGCGGCACCGGCGCCGCTGACCGGGCGTTCTTGCTGAAACTGGCTCCGGCGGACCGCACTGGGGAGTTTTTTGGCCTTTACGGCCTGGCTGGCAGGTTTGGTTCGGTGGTGGGGCCCCTGGTCTGGGGTGCAACCCTGACCCTGCTGGCAGACTGGGGGTTGTTGGCCTACCGTGTTGCTATTCTGGTTTTGCTGGTAAGCATAGTCCTGGGCTTTCTGGTGCTGCTGGGGGTAAAAGAAGAGGCGAAGGCGGGTTTGGAGTAGCCTGCCATTGCCTTGGCTTCTGCCAGCCCTTCGGTTATATTATGCTGGTGAAGTCCAAGGTGTCGCATTGAGCACAACGTCGCTGCCAACCCGGTTGGCCCGCGGGGAACGGGTCACATTGTCGCTGGTTGCCTGGGGGCGGCTGGGCGAAGCCTTAGCCCAGCATCAGGGTATGGATGTGTTTGTGCTGGGCGGCATCCCCGGCGAAAAGGTGGAAGCCGAGATTGTCCGGGTGCAGCGGAAGTACGCGGCGGCCAGGGTAATACAGGTGCTGGAGCCTTCGCCAGACCGGGTAGCGCCGCCATGCCCGTACTATGGTGAATGCACCGGATGCCAGTGGCAGCACCTTGGCTACGCCAGCCAGTTGAACGCCAAACGGGAGCGGGTGGCCGACGCCCTGCGGCGCGTGGGCGGGTTTATAGACCAGCCGGTGCTGGAGGTAATCCCTTCCCCTGAGCAGTACGGCTACCGCAACCATGCCAGGTTCTCAGTGCGGAGGGAAAGCGGGGCGCTGGGGTTTGTCCACCGGGAGACCCACCGGTTTGTGCGTATTGACCGCTGCATGTTGATGCACAATGGCATTAACCAGCATTTAGCCCAGCTTCAAGACCGGTGCAGCGAGACCAGCCAGCTTTCTTTGCGCATGGGCCAGGACACCGGCGACTTTTTAATACAGCCTGCGCTCAAGAATCCGGCAGTGCCCCTGCCCACTGGCCAGAAGCACTACCGCGATTCGGTGGCTGGGACGGTATTCAGAGTCTCATCGCCGTCCTTCTTCCAGGTAAACACGCGCCAGGCCCAACAAGTGATTGCTGTAGTGCGGGACGCTTTGAAGCTTACCGGCGCCGAAGTCCTAGTGGATGCCTACACTGGCGTGGGCGCCTTTGCGGTGCTGCTGGCCCCTTACGTGCGTCAGGTTGTCGCCGTAGAGGAGTCCAGCGCGGCAGTGGCTGATGCCCGGGAGAACGCCCGGGGCTTGACCAACGTGGACTTTGTGCTGGGCAAGACCGAAGAAGTCTTGGACAACCTGGGAATTCAGCCCGACGCGGTGGTGCTGGACCCGCCCCGTGCAGGCTGCCAGCCCCAGGCACTGGATGCGCTGGCGCGGCTGCGGCCCCGGCGTGTAGCCTACGTCTCCTGCGACCCGGAGACGCTGGCCAGGGACCTGAAGGTCCTGTGCCGGGACGCCTACCACTTGGAACTGGTGCAGCCTCTAGATATGTTCCCCCAGACCTACCACGTGGAGTGTGTGGCCACGCTGGCCGCCCGGCCTTCCGATAACCAGGCGCTCCAGGCAAACCACGGGAAGAGTCTCAAGACCGCCCGCCTGGTGCTGGCCTCTTCCTCGCCGCGCCGCCGGGATCTGATGCAGGGCCTGGGCCTGGAATTCAGCGTGGCGCCTTCCAACATTGCGGAGGACCCGCTGCCAGGCGAGTCTCCGGAACAGATGGTGCGCCGGCTGTCTTTGGAAAAGGCGCTGGCGGTGCGTTCCAGCATTTCGGAAGGTTACATAATCGGTGCGGACAGCACTGTGGTGCTGAATGGACGCGCCATTGGCAAGCCTGCCGATGCTGCGGATGCGCGGCGGATGCTTCTAGAGCTGCGGGGCACCAGGCATCACGTGACCACTGGACTGACGGTGGTGGACGCCGCCTCGGGCCGCTGCCTTACCGACAGCATGACGTGCCCCGTGTTGATGCGCGAGTTCACTGATGCCGAGATGGAGGCGTCCATCGCCAGCGGCACGCCCATGGACAAAGCAGGGGCCTACGCTATTCAGGACCAGGAGTTCCAGCCCGCCAGCTTGCTGAACGGCTGCTACACCAACGTACTGGGACTGCCGCTGTGTCGTTTGGTGGAGCTGCTGGCGGCCTTGGGTTGTCCGCTGCCGTCCAAAGGGGCAATGCCGCTGCCCCAAGGCTGTGGCGCTCAGTGTCCCTTTGCAAAGGGTGGTGCAGGATGAACTTGATGGGAGTGGGACCGGTGGAACTGGTGGTTATCCTGTTGGTGGCCTTTCTGGCGCTGGGGCCGGGCAAGTCCATTGACATGGCGCGGAACGCGGGGAAGTTCATTCGTGACCTGCGCGGCACTTTGAATGATGTGGTGTCCGCTGCGGACCTCAGCGGCGAAGAAGAAAAGAAGAAGCCCGAGCAGCCCCGGCCGTCAGCGCCGCAGCCTGGTGACATTGAGGCCCCGGACTTTAGGGAACGCCGGTGAACGACCGGCACCTAACCCTGGTCCAGCACCTGCAAGAACTGCGAACCCGCCTGGTAATCTCGGTGCTGGCCTTGCTGGTGGCCACTGCCGTTTCCTTTGCCTTCTTCCGGCAGATTATTGAGCTGCTGGTTCGGCCCGCCCGCATGGGCGACCCCAACGTGCAGTTCGTATTTATAGAAGTCACTGAACTGCTCAGCACTAGCTTCAAGGTCTCCATGGTGGCGGGGCTGGTCCTGGCCTTTCCAGTCATCCTGTACCAGGTGGTGCGGTTTGTCGCGCCAGGCCTCAATGCCAGGGAGCGGCGCTACCTCCTTAGCTTTTTGCCGCTGGCCCTTCTGGCTTTTTTAGGCGGAGTGGCTTTCGGCTACTTTGTGCTGGTCCCGCCGGCCCTGCGGTTCTTGCTGACCTTTGGCGGCGACGTGGCCACGCCCATGATCCGCATCAGCAGTGTGGTGGGGTTGATGATGCGCCTCCTGTTCTGGATGGGAGTGGTTTTTGAAACTCCCTTGGTGATGTACCTGTTGGCGCAGTTGGGCATTGTCAATGCCCGGATGTTGTCACGGTTCCGCAAGTTCTGGCTGGTGGCCGCCTTTGCCCTGGGCGCGATCATCACCCCCACTTTTGACCCTGTAAATCAGGCGTTGGTGGCGGTGCCATTGATTGTCCTGTACGAAGTGGGGATTCTACTGGCCCGGCTTGCGGGCTGGAGCCGGAGCCGCGCCCGGCCTGCCGGCACTGCGGAATCAGGAAGATAACAAAGTCGGGACAGCACATAGCCGACCCGACTGTTGATAAACCGGTCAGTTGGGGTTAATGGGTGGACTAATAGGGAGGCTCGTTGTTCTTCTTGGCAGGGACCGCCGTAGGCTGCTCCTCTTGCCGGGAGTGACGGGCTTTTTCATCCTCGCCAGTGACGGAGGATTTGAAAGAACGGATGCCTTTTCCCAAGGAGGAACCTAGTTCCGGCAGCTTCCGGGCACCAAAGAGCAGCAGTATTACCAGGAGTATAACAAGTATCTCCCACAAGCCCAGGCCGAATGGACCTTTCATAGTGCTCCTTTGCCGCAGTACATCTCCAACATCATAGCAAAAACACTCAGGAGACACAATCTCGGCTTTAGGAAACCGTGTCAACTCAAACAAGAATGTTACCGAAGGGCAGATGATTCACTGATCCAGGAATGTTACCGAAGCATTGTTGCCGGGTCCCTGTGATTGGCTGCCGGGGCAAGCTTGGGGTGCTGCCCCAGCCG
>VGZV01000032.1 GCA_016872385.1 SAR202 cluster bacterium
GACATGGCTGACACTCAGCCCAGCAAGGGACGTTCGGTAACAGTTTCATCTGAGGCAACCAAGTCCCTTCGGTAACAGTTTCTATTGACGCAACACGCGGGCGGCGGCTTTGGAATCAGGGTCTTTCAAATCTCCAAAAGGGTCGAGTAAAAGTCATTGCGAGTCCTTCAGCCGAAGGACGAAGCAATCTCTACCTCATGGTGGGATTGCTTCGGGGCTTTGCCTGTCGCAATGACAACTAAAAGACTCTGGGTTTAGAATATGCCAATGAAATAGCTTTGCAACACTGGCAGGCAAAGTGGGCGGTTTCTCCATTTTGGAACATACTGCGGACACCGGCGTGCAGTCCTGGGGCGCATCTCTGGAAGAGGCCCTGGCCTGGCTGGCCAAAGGCATGTTCAGCCTGCTGGCGGACCCAGACACGGTGGAGGCCCGGCAATCGGTGGCGGTTTCCGTCAGCGCCAGAGACTCGGAATCCATGGCGGTGGACTGGCTCAACGAACTGCTGTACCGGCACGAAGCCGAGGGATTCCTGCTGAAGGACTGCCAGGTCATTCTGTCCGCGCCGGGACGGCTGGAGGCAGAGTGCCAGGGCGAATTCCTGGACCCGGCCCGGCACCAGATTTTGACCGTAATCAAGGCCGCCACCTACCACCAGGTGCAGGTGACAGCTGAGAATAACCAGTGGCGCATTCAGGTGGTTCTGGACGTATAGGAGTGCGGCGTGGCGTGGAAAGAAGTGCTCAGGAACCTGGGCGAGAATCGGTGGGAGCTGCCCCAGAGCTACAAAGAGGGCATGCGCGTTTCCGGCATAGTGTTTGCCGACGAGGCGCTGCTGGAACTGATTGCCGAGGACCAATGCCTGGAGCAGGTGGCCAACGTGGCCTTCTTGCCCGGCATTGTGGGCCACTCCTTAGCTATGCCGGACATCCACTGGGGGTACGGGTTCCCCATTGGCGGCGTGGCAGCCACCGACGTGGACCAGGGCGGCGTTGTTTCCCCGGGCGGAGTGGGCTTTGACATTAACTGCGGGGTGCGCTTGCTGCGCACCGGCCTGACCGCAGCGGAAGTGCGCCCCCAACTGCGCCAGCTGGTAACTACTTTGTTCCGGGAAGTGCCCACGGGGCTGGGCGGCCGCGGCGCCCGGCTCAAGCTGGATACCGCCGAAATTGACCAGGTGCTGCGCCAGGGCGCAGGCTGGGCCGTGAAGCAAGGGTATGGCATTCCCGAAGACCTGGATGTGACGGAAGAGGGCGGCTGCATGGCCAGCGCCGACCCCGATGCGGTGGGGGAGCGGCCCAAGACCCGCGGCGGACCGCAGCTGGGCACCGTGGGCTCCGGGAACCACTTCCTGGAAGTGCAAGCAGTGGACGCAATCCTTGATCCGGCGGCGGCCGGGGTCATGGGGATAAACCAGCCAGGGCAGGTGGTGGTGCTCATTCATTGCGGCTCCCGCGGCCTGGGCCACCAGGTGTGCACCGACTATCTCAAGATGGTTGAAGCGGCCAGCGACCGCTACGGCATCAAACTGCCCGACCGGCAACTGGCGGCGGTGCCGGTGAACTCCCCGGAAGGGCAAAGCTACCTGGCGGCCATGCAGGCGGCGGCTAACTTTGCCTGGGCCAACCGCCAATGCCTGGCCCACTGGACTCGCCTGGTGTTTGAGCAGGTATTTGGCCGCTCATGGCAGGAATTGGGCATGCGCCAGGTGTATGACGTGAGCCATAACATGGCCAAGCTGGAGGAGCATGTGGTGGAGGGGCGCAAAATGAACCTGTGCGTCCACCGCAAGGGGGCCACCAGGGCTTTTCCCGCCGGGAGGCCGGAGCTGCCGGAACGCTACCGGCACATTGGCCAGCCGGTGCTGATTCCAGGAGACATGGGCCGGTATTCCTTTCTGGCGGTGGCGGGGGCCAAGGCCCTGGAGCGTTCCTTTGGCTCCACCTGCCACGGCGCGGGGCGGGCCAAAAGCCGGGCCGGAGCCAAAAAGCTGCTGAAGGGCCACGACCTGCAGAAAGAGCTTGAGGAGCAGGGCATTATTGCCATGGCCCATAGCTGGTCATCCCTGGCGGAGGAAGCGCCCCTGGCTTACAAAGACGTGGCCGACGTGATGCGGGCGGCGGACGAAGCGGGCCTGAGCCGCCCGGTGGCCCGCCTGCGGCCTATGGGAGTGATAAAGGGTAACAAAGTGTCAAGAATGATGTATGGGCGAACGGCCGTTCGCCCATACGCAGACAGGAACGGGCGGAGACCCTCTAGGGCAGGGCCTGTATCTGGCCTGCCGGTCCGGCAAGGATTTCGCCCACCACCGCCGAGCCTTTTACGCCCTCTGACTCCAGTTCGGCCAGCAGCCGGTCAGCGTTGGACCGGGCCACGGAAATCAGCAGCCCGCCAGAGGTCTGGGCGTCGCACAGCAACAGCTGCTCCCGCTCCCTCAGGCCGGCGTGCCACTGTACGGTGTCAGCCACACCCTGCAGGTTGCGATGGGTGCCTCCTGGGGCCACACCCTGGTCCAGCAACTCCCAAACACCGGGCAGCACGGGCACTTTGCCGAGGCTGACCTTGGCTGCCACCTTGCTGCCCCGCACCATGGAGCGCAGATGGCCCATCAGGCCAAAGCCGGTAATATCGGTGCAGGAGTGGGGGCCAACCCGCATCATGGCTTCGGAAGCGGCGCGGTTCAGGTTGGACATGGCTTCCACCGCCCCTTGCAGCACTTCTTTAGACACCCTGCGCTGCTTGCCCGCGGTGGTGATGATGCCGGTGCCCAGGGGCTTGGTCAGCACCAGCACGTCGCCTGGACGGGCGCCCGCGTTGGTGACTTGCTTGCCTGGCTCCACCAGTCCCACCACAGACAGGCCGTACTTAGGCTCTGGGTCATCTACAGTGTGGCCGCCCACGATGAGGCAGCCTGCTTCAGCAGCTTTGGCGTAACCGCCCCGCAGCACCTCGCCCAGCACCGCCTTATCCAGAGAGGCGGGGAATCCCACGATATTCAGCGCCAAAAGGGGCTTGCCGCCCATGGCATAGACATCGCTTAAAGAGTTGGCGGCGGCAATGGCCCCAAACTCGAAGGGATCGTCGGTAATGGGCGGGAAAAAGTCCACTGTCAGGACCAGCGCCGTGTGGTCGTTCAGACGATACACTGCGGCGTCGTCCCCAGTTTCAATACCCACCAGCAAGTCTGGGTGGGTCATGGCGGGCAGCCGGCTCAGGACCTGAACCAGGTCCTCAATACTGAGCTTGGCGGCTCAACCGGCGCAGTGGGACATTTCGGTTAGGCGAAGTTCCTTGCTTTGCATCCTGCTTGGCCTTTCCCTGCGGGCAATGCCCGCTGTGGCGATAGCTTCATAGTACCACATGGGGGAAAGGGACAGTAGGGGTGCAGGGCACATTGAAAAGGGCGGCCCTTGCGGACCGCCCCTGCTAGCCATTTGGCGTATTACGGAGTCTGGTCAGTCAGCGAAACCGAACCAGCGCCCAGCTTTTTTGCGGCTAAGGGTGGGGTCTTCCGCCGTGGGGTCAGCCTGAGGCTCACCAGCTGCCCCCGGGACCACGGGCTGCTGGGAGAGCGCCTCAGCCACCGGCGAGGGGGACTGGGACTCAGCCACTGCCGCTGGCTCTGCCGGGTTCAGCGGCTCCTCTACCGGGCTGGACTCGTCCACATCATCCTGGACATCCTGGGCCGCTGGCTTTACCTGGACAGCGGGCGCGGGACGGGACTGGGATGCCCCAGCCACCGGCGTGACCGGGCTGGCCGAGGATACCGTAGAGGTAAGCAAACCGTTGACCTGCTGGCGGAGCCTGCCCAACACGTCGCTGGACTCAGACTTGAGCCTGGCAGCTTCAGTATAAAGGCGCTGGGCTTCCAATTCGTCCCGGGCGGCAGTGCGGGCTGCCTCAGCCTCGGCCAGAATACGCTGGGCCTCCTCAGAAGCCTGCTGCTTGTATTCCGCAGCCTGGGACTCCTTGGCGGCGCGGGCCTGGTCAAGGATTTCCTGGGACTGCTGCTGGGCCTCGGTCACGGCTGCCACAGCCTTCTCCCGAAAACCCTCCGCTTCGGCGCGCAGAGCTTTGGCAGCCTCCAGTTCCTGCTGGGCCTCTTGCCGCTTCTGCTCTGATTCCGCCTCCAGGAACTTGGCCCGCTCCAGCGCCTTTTCACCGTCTTCAATGAGCTTCTGGCACACCTCGCGAGTGGAATCCAGAATCTCATTGGGAATGCGCTGGTACTCGGACTCCGCCTGGCTGCGCGCGCTTCTGGGCTGGTCAGGGGCCGCTCCGGCGGGCTGCTCCTGGCCAGGCTGGGCTGTATCTGCTTCCTGCTCAGCGCTGGCCGGGCTCACCGCAACAGCCGCGGCCTGGCTGGATTGTTCGCTGGAGACCGATTCAAATTCCTGGTCGAGGTCCAACACTGCTTGATCTCCTCTGCTTGAAAAGTAGCCAGCGTGGCTGGCCGCCGCATCAGGGTTCAGTAACCGCTGGCGCTGGAACCTGCCTGGACTGGCACGGCCACGGGTTCTGTGGCAAAGCTGTAACCAATGCCGCGCCGGGTCAGTATGTAGCGGGGCCGCTTGGGATCGTCACCCAGTTTTTGCCGCAGGCGGCCAATGGTCACGTGGAGCAAGTGGGACTCGCCCAGGTATTCTTCACCCCAGATCCGCTCCAATATCTGGTCCCGGGTGACAATACGCCCGGCGTTGCGCGCCAGGTAGCACAGCAGGCGGTACTCGGTGCTGGACAGGAGCACCTCTTCCCCCCGCTTAGAAATGCGGTTCTTGGCGTAGTCCACCACCAGGTCTCCGCACTGGAAACTGGGAGAAGTTGCCTCCGCGCCGGAACTGGACCGGCGCAGGGCAGCCTTAACACGGGCGGCCAGCTCACTGGCCAGAAAGGGCTTGGTTATGTAGTCGTCTGCGCCAAACTCCAGCCCGCGCACCTTGTCTTTATTAATATCGCGGGCGGTTACCATGATTACCGGCACCTGGGAAAACTCGCGGATGCGTTGGCAAGTGGTAAAGCCATCCATCCCAGGCAGGCCAATGTCCAGCAACACCAGGGAGGGATTGGTCTCCGCCAGTATCTCCAGGGCTTCTTCGCCGCTTTGAGACAAAGTAACGGAGTACCCTTCTTTTTCCAGGGTCAACTGCTCAAGGCGGAGCATCCGGGAATCATCTTCCACCACCAGGACGCAAGCATTCTTACGCACCATCGCCGTACCATCACTTTTCAGTTCGCCTGGCCACCAGGCGTGAGTCCTGAGACATTAAATTGACTGTATCCCAGGCCCTGGTTAAGTTCAAACGCTGGAAAGCTGGAAACCGTCAAGTATTGGTGTGGCTTTGGTTTAACGCCCAATCCGCAGGTTTTGCATGTGAAAATGACTTGGCCGCGACACAGCCGTGCCTTTTGTGACGCGGCTGTGCCTTTTGGGAGCATCCCTGGGATGCCTCTGTGACATTGGATGGTAACAATGGGTCATGGTTTTGGTAACTATGTGGTGAACCTGGGTGAAAGCCCGGTGTCGAACCGGAGGACTCCAGGGCGCCACGCGGCAATGGTCCGCAGGGAGAGAGGATTTCCTTAATGGCGCCGGAGCATTTGGTACAGAGCAACGGAGCAGTCGCAGGAGATGCCGCCAGCCCCAGGCGGCAAAGGGATTCTATTCTGCTGGTGGAAGACGACAACCGGTTGATGCGCCTGGAACGTTTCATTTTAGAAGAGGAAGGACACCCGGTGGTGGCGGTGGCCAGTGGGGAGGAAGCTCTGCAATATCTGGCCAGCTCCCGTCCCGCCCTGGTCTTGCTGGACATTGGCCTGCCTGGGATGGACGGTTTCACCACTTGCCAACGCATCCGCGAGATTTCCGAGGTGCCCATCATCCTGGTCACTAGCCGGGATGTGGCGGTGGGCAAAGTTCAAGGGCTGGAGATGGGGGCAGACGACTACATCACCAAGCCCTTTCTGCCTGAAGAACTGGCCGCCCGCGTAATGGCGGCGCTCCGGCGCTCCCGGCTGGGCTACGGAGCGACGCTGGGAGACGAAGACGAGCCGGGAGAAGAAGTGGAGACTGGGGTAAGTGACGCCGCCGCCGCTGGACAACAGTCTGCCGATGCCGAAACATACGAAGGCGTAGTGCGCGTGAGCCTGGAGGCGGCCGCCTCCCTGCGCCAGGTGATGCTGTTTGTGGGCCAGCTGCGGCAGAACCCCCAGTTCCGGCTGCTGCGCCTGGCGGCCAACCAGTCCTCCAAAAATGGAATGGATATTTGGCTGAGCCTGCGCCAGCCGGTGGCCCTGAAAAAGGTCCTGACGGAGATGGGGGATGTGTCCCAAGTCACCGCCAGCCAGGAACCCGAAAAAGCCGGCGGCGAAAGGCGCCTGACAGTTTTGCTGAAACAGTAATTCCCGGGCCCGGCGCAAGTCAGCGTTTACCCAGGAAAATCCGGAGAGGCAGGAGTCCCAATGGTGCAAGAAGAACACCCGGAGATTAGCCAGGAAAAGGGCGCCAGCAATGCAGCCCCAGCCGCCCCTGTGGCGCTGGAAGAGCCGGAGGACCCCTTAATCAGCGCGGCTGCCGGGCCGCTGGTCATTGAAGGGCCGGGCGCCTCGGGCTCACCCTATGGCCGGGGCAGCACTTTCTCCCTGGCCCAGATGCTGGTGGAAACCGGCATTCTTTCTGCCGACCAGATTGCCAAGGCGCAGGACACGGCCCGCAGGGAGAAGCAGTCCCTGGGCCGCATTCTGGTGCGCGACGGCCTGGTGCTGTCCCGCGACCTGGCAATGCTAATCACCCTGCACATGGGCCTGACCATGGTGGACTTGCGCAGCCAGTCCATTGAACGGCAGGCTGTATTGCTGCTGCCGGAAGAGGTGGCCCGCAAGTACCTGGTGCTGCCGGTGAAAAGGACCGGCGACCGCCTGGCCGTGGCCATGACCGACCCTACCGACTTGCAGTTGCTGCAAGACCTGGCGGCCCGCACCGGATGCAGCATTGAACCGCTGATAACCACGCCGGAAGACATCCTGGAGCACGTTGACCTCTCCTACCGCCTGTCCCAGCCCTTGGCCCTGGCCAACAATGTGGAGACCAAGAAGCCCGGGGAGCGGGTGACCGCCGGCCTGTTGAAGGAAGCCCTGCCCGCAGAAGTAATTGTGATGCTGCTGGTGCAGGCAGTGCAGGACCGCGCTTCCGACATTCACATTGAGCCTACGGAGAACCGCTTGCGGGTCCGCTTCCGCATAGACGGCATCCTCCATGAAATTTTGAACCTGCCCATTGAGATGCACCCGGCCCTCATCTCCCGTATCAAAATTATGTGCGGCATGAACATCGCCGAGCGCCGCCGGCCCCAGGACGGCCAGCTTAACTTTGAAACCCAGAACCGCAAGGTGGACGTACGCGTGGCAGTAAGCAGCACGGTAAACGGCGAGATGTCGGTGCTGCGGTTGCTGGACAATAAGAAGTTCACCTTGCTCACCCTGGACCAGTTGGGCTTTCGCGGCGAAGCATTGGAGCGCTACCGCAAAATACTGCGCCTGCCCTACGGGATGGTGATTGTCTGCGGCCCCACTGGCGCGGGCAAGAGCACTACCCTGTACGCCTCTATCCTGCAAATGGACCGGGCGGAGAACAAGGTAATCTCTATTGAGGACCCGGTGGAGTACCGGATTTCCGACACGAACCAGATGCAGGTGCACGCCGAAGCCGGCATTACCTTTGCCACCCAGCTCCGCAGCATCTTGCGGCTTGACCCGGACGTGATTCTGGTGGGCGAAATACGCGACCAGGAAACGGCGGCTATTGCTACCCAGGCAGCTCTTACAGGCCACTTGGTGCTCACTTCCTTGCACGCCAACGACTCGGTTTCAGGCCTGCTGCGGTTGCGTGACCTGGGTGTGGCTCCCTACTTGATTGCATCATCGGTAGCAGGCATTGTGGCCCAGCGCATGGTCCGCATGACTTGTTCCACGTGCAAGACCCTTACCCAGCGCCCCCTGGCGGAGCAAAAGGCCTACTCCTCAGAAATGGATGGAGAAGTCCAGGAGCGCTTCCTGTACGGTTCTGGCTGCAACGCCTGCGCCCACACCGGCTACCTGGGCCGGGTAGGTGTGTATGAACTGCTCGTAATGAGCGACACCATGCGCCAGCTATTCCTGGCCGATGCGCCCAGGCACCAGCTCTGGCAACAGGCGTTGAGCGAAGGCACCATCCCGCTGCGCCGGGACGGAATGATGAAGGTGCAATCCGGCGCCACCACTCCTTACGAAGTAATGCGCGTTTTGTTCAGTCTGGATCAATAGAGGTTAATCATGCGCTTCCGTTATGTCGCATACAGTCTGCCCAAGGGAGTAGTCAAGGGGAGCGTCCAGGCCGAAGACTCCACGCAAGCCTGGGATAACCTGGCCCAGCAGGGCTTTAAGGTGCTGAAGCTAAAGTCCTCATGGCAGCCGCCGACGCTGGAGCAACTTTTCCCCTCGTTCTTCAAGGTCCGGGCTGGAGAACTGGTGCGGTTCACCCGCCAGCTGTCCATCATGGTGCGCGGCGGCGGCAGCTTGCAGCGCGCCCTGGAACTGCTCCAACTAGAATGCAGCAACCAGGTGCTGCGCCGCATCTTGGTCTCCATACGGCGCACGGTGGACGAAGGGGGAAGCCTTTCTTCCGCCCTGGGGCAACATGCGGCGGTGTTCAGCCCCCGTTTTGTGAGCGTAGTGGGTGCGGGGGAGTACACCGGCCGGCTGTCATCTTCCCTGGGTCAAATGGCTGACATTCTGGAGCGGGAACACGAAGCCAAGCAGCGGGCCAAGCGCACCATGATGATGCCCATGTTCACCATTGGCGCATCGGCGTTGATGCTGGTGCTTATGCTCACTGTGCTGCTGCCCCCCCTGCTGAGCACCTTTGAGCGCATGGGAGCCAACATGCCCCTGGTGACCCGGCTGGCAGTAGCCATGGTCAACGGAGTCCGCGGGGACCTGACCACGGTGCTGGGCGCGCTGGCTGCCCTGGTAGTGGGGTTCCTCGTGATAAAGAAGATCCCGTCCCTACACACCAAGATGCACGGTCTTCAGGCGCGTTTGCCCATCTGGGGGCCTATTGTCATATCCAAAGAACTCTCCGTATTTTCCCGCACCGTGGGAATGCTGGTGGAAGCAGGTGTGTCCCTGGCCCAAGCCCTTCCCCTGGCCATTGGCGGAACCAAGAACGTGGCCATTAAACGGGCCTTTCAGGCAGGGGAGGAAACCCTGGTCAGCGGCCATGGTCTTACCACCGGATTCCGGGAGCATACGGTGCTGCCCAAGATGTGGGTAGAGCTGGTGATGATTGGGGAAGAAAGCAACACCCTGGGCAAGACCATGAACGACCTGGCAGAGGCCTATCAGAAAGAAATGGAGGGCCGGCTGGGCAGCCTGCTGGCGCTGCTGGAACCAGTGTCCACCATGACGGTGGGCGGGGTGGTGCTGTTCATGGCTTTGTCCATGTTCCTGCCGCTTTACTCCGGCCTCAACACTTTGCGCCCGTAGCGGTAAATTCCACAAGTTAGGTTGAAGGTGTCCTGTGCGGAAGAATTTAGGCGACCTCAAGAAGTATTTTGGCCGGGTGAAGCCGTGGGCGGCCATGGCCGCCGCCCTCACCTTGCTGCTGGTAGCGTATTACGGCTTCCAGGGGGCGCGGTATCTAAAGTCCTCTGAACAAGAGACCATGCTAGTGTCGGAACGCAGCAAGCTGCTAGGCGAGCTCAAGCGTCAGCCCAACCCGGAGGAAGTTATAGCAGCGGAGTTGCAGACGGCAAAGGACACCTTGGCCCAATACCAGGCGCTATTCAATTATCCCGAAAGCGACGACTTGATAAACGTTGTGGTGGCTACCGCCCGGGAACATGGCCTGAGTCTGACCTCGGTGTCTGGCGCTGACCGGGAACCATTTCCTTTGGATGGCATTGAATACCATACTCAAGGCATGACCATGAATATTGAAGGGGACCTGGACGGAATCTACAGTTTCCTTACTGACCTGCACCAGAAAACCCAGATGGTGGAAGTGTCCACCATTCGTCTGGCCCGCGGCGGCGGGGATGAAGTGGTGGCGAACGCCCAGCTTAAGTACTACCTGACTCCCAAGCCGCTGGATGCCGCGTCCCAGGCCCAGACCGCTGCCTCCAGCAAGAGCGGCTCTGCCCAGAAGCCCGCCAAGCCTGGATCAAAGACCAAGTCAGATTCCAAGTAACGGGGTTGTCCGCCCCTAGTATTTCAATACAGCGACAGAGCAGAGGTATTATGCCCGGAGTGGAAGACCCCAACAAGGAACTAGCGCCCGAATCCCTGGACGCCGCCGGGGCCAACGAGGCCACGCGGAGCATCAGAGAGCGCCAGGAACGGGACTATCACCGTTATGTTAAGGCGTACCGGGACTACCACGAACATTCGGAGACCTCCCGCGACTGGCTGGTGGGCGGTGTCCGCATCCGGGCTTCTGATGCCGCATGCGCCCATTGCGCTAGTGCAGCCAGCCGGATTTATGACGCAGATTCGCTTCCCCGTTTGCCCCTAGCCACATGCGAAGGAGACGGCGAAGGATTCTGCGATTGCGGATACGTGGTGGTGCTCAGCCGCTCCTCTGCCGTCGCCATGCCTGTTACCGCCATTGAAGTTGCTCCCCAGCTCCAAACTGCCACGGGCGGCGTCAGCGTAATACCTGGCATCTGCACCACTTGTGGTTCAGTGCTGTCCAGCGAATCCGCAGCTTGTAAGGTATGCAGCGGAGCCAGCCAGGCCTCTGCGGCCCAAGGGCTGCCCGCGGAAAGGCCGTCACTTCAGGGAACTGCCTTGGCGGAACAATCTGCTGGCAGAGGCAACTGGCTGCAACAACTGCTCAAGCATGGCAAGCCGGCAGTACCGGCAGGAGCGCCGGGGGCCAAGGGCGCCAGCGGTATGGAAGCGCTCCGCACCGCCAGCCGGGTGCGAATAAAGAACCGCCAGTGGGCCCGGCCGTTGCTGAAACCAATGGAACGGGCTGCTTACAAGCTGACCAAGCGATGGCACCGCCGCACCATTACCGTCAGTACAGAAAATGGCATTATCCGGGCGGTGGCGTTCAAGGGCCGCGACGTTGTTGCCTGGGGCTGCACCAAGTCTCAGGAAGAACCGGAACTGGCTAATAAACGGTGGTTTCCGCCGCAGAACGGGACCTGGCGGCCCTGGTGGAAATGCTGGACCAGATGGATGTCCGCAGAGGCAAGCCTGGGCAGGGACTACCCCGCCACATGGCTTCCTTGCAAAAGGTGTTGGAACTCCTGAACCTCCGGCGCACCCGGGTGGTGATGGACTTCCCCCTATTTGCCACTATGATGCGCCATCTGCAACTGCCCAAAGTGGGCGGGGCCTACCTGGAGCCAATGGTCATTTCCGAAGTGGTGGAAAGCATCCCCTTTAGCAAGGAGGAGGTGGATGTAGCCTGGCACGTTCGGAAACACGGCGGCGCACTTAACGTATTTGCCATAGCGGTGCCCAAGGACCGCCAGGATGGCCAGGTCAAGTTAATGCGCGCGGCAGGCATGACCCCCATGGCGGGATATGCCAAGGGCGAGGCATTGTCCTTCGCCGCCGGTGCGCCAGACGCCATAGTGGTCAACCTGGAATCCAGCCATGCCTCGGTGGTCCTGGTGCTGGGCCATATGCCTCAAGTTGTGCACCAGGTGGACTTCTCCCAAGATGAGAGAGGCGCCCAGGCCCGGCTGGAAGTCCTGGCCAGGGCGGTGGACCAGGTAACCAGTTATTCTCAGACCATCGGGTTCCGGGAAGATGCCGGAGCCTGGCCGTTGGTGCTTACCGGCGAGGTCACCGACGCTTTATCCGCCGCCCTGCCAAAACTGTGCCAGCGGCCCACTGTAGACTTTGCACCAGAAATCAATTTCCCCAAGAACTTTCAGCCGGCCCTCTACTCCATCAACCTGGGTCTGTTCCTGGCGTACCAGTCCCGCCAAAAGGACCAGGAGCATGCAATTCACGGACGGCGGGTGTCCCTTAACCTGCTGGCGCAGCGCCACATGCCGCTGACGGTGCCCGTGGCCCCGGTGGCGGTTTTCATCACATTGTTGCTGCTCTGGCTGCATCCCTACGATGTAACTGCCCATGTAAAAACCCAAGTAGCCGACACCGCCAACCTTGCCACCAATGTGGGCAACCTAAGGAAGTTGGTCTTCACGCTGCGTGCCGACCTGGCCCAAGAGAAGGCAATCCAGGCGCAGATTGTCGGGCTGCAGGGGGAGTCAAAACTGCTGCACCAGAGGCTGGATGACCTGGATGGACAGATGGATACCTTGCTGGACCGGATGCAGGCCATTACCCACACTGCACGGCCGGAGCACCTGGTATTGCAAAGCGTGAGCCAGCGGGCCGACGGCTTCATAGTAGTGGGGACTGCATCCAATTACACCACCGTGCTGGACTACGCAAACAACCTGCGGCAATCTGGCCTGTTCACCAGTTCCCGGGTGGTGAGGATAGAAGGTAAGGAGGACTTGATGGACCCGGCTAACTCCTTTGTTTCGTTCCAGGTGGAAACCAAAGTGCCGATGACTAGCGATGCACCAAGCCTACGCAAAAAGTAACCAATTGCACTGAAAACTGCAACGCCCCTGGCCAGGTGGTTAAAGGCCGGGGGCGTTGCTTTGCCTGAATTGCCCAGGCTGGGTCTGCTATAATTAACACTGTCGCTCATGGCCTCTGCCCGGCGGAAATGCAAGCATTTGGGTCGCTGATGGCAACAGAGGCGCCCGCACGTCCGTCCCAGTAGCTCAGTCTGGATAGAGCAGCTGCCTTCTAAGCAGCGGGTCGCAGGTTCGAATCCTGCCTGGGACGCCAGCTTTAATCCCCGCTAAAAAGCTACGCTGGATACGGCTACCCCAGACCGTGCAGCGGAAAAATTTCCTGCTTGATGGCGGCCACCGTTTCTTCTGCATAGTTGCGGGCGTCTTGCGCCACATGAGCCGGTATTTCCGGCCTGGCGGTGTCCCGCAGACGCCGCAGCCCTTGCTGCTTCAAGACCCCTTCGGGCAGCTCATCAGGCCACTGGGTGTCTAGCATGACGCCATAGGCCAGCGTCCAGCATCGGGCCACTGCGCCCAGGTCGTAGCCCCCGCCGCCCAGGGCCAGCCAGGGAACGCCCAGCCGGGATAACTCACTCACCGCAGCAATGTAGCCCTGGGATGTGAGTTGCAGGTGGGTCAGGGGGTCGCTGTGGTAGCTGTCAATGCCCAACTGGGTCACCAGCACATCCGGGGCGAAAGCTCGCAGCAGGGGCGGCACCACTTCCATGAAAGCCCACAAATAGAGTTCGTCGCCGGTATATGGGTACAGGGGTATGTTAACCGAGTAACCCCGGCCCGCCCCCAGGCCCAGTTCCGTAACGAACCCGGTGCCAGGGAACAGGTACCGGCCTGACTCGTGGATGGAAATGGTCAACACCCGCGGATCATCATAAAAGGCGTGCTGCACGCCGTCGCCGTGGTGGGCGTCAATGTCCACGTAAGCCACCCGCAGGCCCTGGGCCACCAGGTGATTGATGGCGATGGCCGGGTCGTTGAACACGCAAAAGCCGGAGGCGTGGTCCGGTTCGGCGTGGTGCAAGCCGCCGGAAATGTTGAAGGCCACATCCACCTGGCGGCGGGCCACCAGGTCCGCGGCCACCAGAGTTGCGCCGGTGCCCAGAGAGGCGGCATCAAACATTCCTGGGAAGATGGGGTTGTCCCCCTGGGCGCTGAAATTGAAGCGCCGGGGGTCGTAGCCGCTCAAACCCATGCTGAAGCTGCGCACCGCCGAGATGTACTCGGGCGTGTGCAGCAGACGCAGTTCTTCCTCAGTGGCCGGGCGCGGCGTCACCAGCAGGGAGTTGTCCCGGTCGAAGGCGCCGTAACCCTGGAGCAGATCATAAGTGTAGCGCAGGCGCACCGGGCGCATGGGGTGGTCGCTGCGCAGGACGTGCCGGGACAGGGAGTCATCGTAAACAAAAGCGGCTTTGGTCATCTGCAGAGCCTATTGGAAGCCGCCATGATTATCTCCAACCGCTCATGGTGAGCCCGTCGAACCATGAGCGCACCGGTATCCTTCCTTCGACAAGCTCAGGACGAGCGGAATGGACAAGGGCTTTGGACATCAGGCAATCCTCAGGCAGGCCCGGTCCAGCTTGGACATCATGTGCACCCAGTGGGTGCCCCGCCAGTAAAGGCGCTGGCACTGGCCGCATTCCATGAACTGGGTCTGGGTCTGGTAAACGTAAGGCGGCAAGCGGTGGGCTACATCCTCTTTTGCCACCAAATCTAGCGTGACGTTGCAGCGCACGCAGCGCGAAAAGCCGCCGTCCAGGTTAAGTTGCAGGTCACGCACCACTTGCTGGAGCTGACCAGCCAGGTCGGTGGAGACCAGCCACACCACTTTGAGCTGGCCCAAGCGCGCCGCCCGGCGCTGCACAATGCCCTGGTCACGGGTCAGCAGCACCCGGTTTTCCAGCAAGGCCAGGCGCACCAGTTGATTATCGCCCGCTTCCTCGGGGAAAAGGGTGTCATAGCCCATGGCGCGCAGCCATTTGGCCAGCCGCCCCACATTAAGATCCACTATAAACTTGGGTTCCATATTCCCAAGTTACACGATGGAAGCCGGGGCCGCAAGATTGTGGGATGGGTTTTACCCAGAGCAATATCACCTCATATCTGAATCCCATGAGCAGCGAGACGAGGGTGAAACTCTTTATTGGCGAAATCCCCCCAACCCCCCTTTATGAAAGGGGGGCCAAGGGGGATTTTCGGCTGTGCACGAATAAGCTGCAATTGCCCTGGCGGGTTCCACCTCCACCATGCGGAATCCCATCTGCTGGCCAAAGTGATAGGCTACACTGTAGCGGACTGCTTCGGGGTCCGGCGCATGGCCCAGCGCCTGAAGCATGGAGGCGACGCCCCGGTCTTGAATGCCGCAGGGGACAATGTGCTGAAACCAGGCCAGGCCGGTGGTTATGTTAAGGGCAAAGCCGTGATAGGCCACGCCGCGACTGATTTTCACGCCAATAGCGGCAATCTTGGCCCCGTCCACCCACACGCCGGTGAGACCGGCTATCAAGCCGCCCTGGATGCCGAAGTCCGCCAGGCTGTGGATGATGACTTGCTCCAGGGTGCGGACGTACTTGAGGGGGCCGCCCCAGTCCCGCAGGTTGACCACCGGGTAGGCCACCAGTTGGCCGGGCCCGTGAAATGTCACCTGGCCGCCCCGGTCCGTTTCCACCACCGATGCGCCCAGGCACGCCAACTGCTCGGTAGTCAGGCGGAGATGCTCCGGGGGGCTGAGACGGCCTTTGGTAAAAACCGGCGGGTGCTCCAGCAGGTGCAGGGTGTTGGGCTGGCGGCCATCCCGCACCGCGTCCGCCGCCTGCACCTGCATATCCCAGGCGCGTCGGTAGTCCACCACGCCCAGGTTGATTATCTGGCAGAGGGAGCGGGCAGGCACGGCATCAGTAAAGGGCGGTGTTGGGGCCAACGGCCTCCAGGCGGTGTTTAACAGCCTGAAGGAAGGCCCCCGACTCGGCGCCGTCGTTGATGCGGTGGTCAAAGGAGAGGCACAGGTTCATCATGGAACGAATAGCGATGGCATCGTCCCGCACCACTGGCCGTTTCTGGATGACCTCGGTGGTGAGAATGGCCGCCTGGGGGTAGTTGATGATGGGTTTGGACACCACCGAACCCAGAGCGCCGGTGTTGTTCAAAGTAAAGGTGCCGCCGTGGACGTCCGCCAGGGTGAGCTTGTTCTGGCGCGCCCGCTGGGTCAAGTCATGCACGGCGTGGGCCAGCCCAGCAATGCTCAGGCGGTCGGCGTCGGGCACCACCGGCACCACCAGGCCCTGGGGCGCCGCCACGGCAATGCCCAGGTTGACGCGCTTTTTCAGCACAATCTTGTCACCGCCCCAGGAGGCGTTCAGCGCGGGGTGCTCTCGCAGGGCCGCGGCCACCGCCTTCAGGACGAAGGGCAGATAAGTCAGGGGCACGCCCTCCCGGGACTCAAAGGCAGCCCGGACCTGGCCCCGCAGGTTAACCAGGCTGGTAACGTCTACCTCCACCACGCTCCAAGCGTGGGGGATCTGGCTGGCGCTGCGGGTCATGGCTTCGGCAATCATGCGCCGCACCGGCGTCAGGGCCAGGTATTCTTCATCAGCAGCGGCTGCTGAAGGCTGGCCGGCAGCAGGGGCGGCCCTGGGCTGGGGCGGCGCGGCCTGGGGCGCGGGAGGGGCAGCAGCGGGCGGGCCAGCCTCCAAATACTTGAGCACGTCGTCGCGGGTGATGCGGCCCCCCAGCCCAGTGCCGCGGACCTGGGTCAAGTCTATGCCGTGCTCCTGGGCTAAACGGCGCACCGCGGGAGACAGGCGGGCGTGGGAGGCTTCCGATGGCGCAGAGGCCGCGGGAGCAGGGGTCTCCGCCGTGGGTTCCTCACCAGGGCCGCCGCCGGTGGGGCCTACCGGACGGACTTCTTTTACCAGGTAGCTGGCGTGCACTCCCGGAGCCTCGGCAGCGGGGGGAGGAGGCGCGGCAGGGCGGGGAGCACCCAGGGGAGGTTGCGCCGCGGCGGGCGGCGGAGTGGCAGGGGCAGCGCCCCCGGCCGGTATGTCGGCGCTGTCCACTTCGGCGATGGGCGCGCCCATGGGTACAATCTGGCCTTCCTGGGCCAGGATGCGCAGCAGCGACCCGGCCACGGGGGAAGGCAGCTCCATAGTCACTTTGTCGGTGACAATCTCCACCAGCGGCTCAAACCGGGCGATTTTATCGCCGGGGCGTTTGAGCCACTTGCCAATGGTGCCTTCCACCACCGATTCGCCAACCTGGGGGAGGGTAACGGTTACTGGCACTGGGGCACCGCCTGCCTTTGATATGCCATTTGCATAGTGCAACTCATGGTTCGACAGGCTCATCCTTCAGCCGAAGGACTAACCATGAGCGGTCAAGAACCGCTCGCCCTGAGCCTGTCGAAGGGCATAGGAATAAAGAGTCATGGCCTGCCAGCACACACTTAATAGACCGCCAGGGCGCGCAGGGCCGTGGCAATTTTCTCGGTGTTGGGCATATAGGCCTCTTCCAAGGTCAGGGCAAAGGGCATGGTGGGTACGTCCGGCCCGCACAAGCGGGCGATGGGGGCATCCAGGTAGTGAAAGGCTTCGTCAGCGGCCAGGGCGGCAATCTCAGCTCCCACACCGCCGGTGATGTTGTCCTCGTGGACAATGAGCAGCTTGCCGGTCTTTTTCACCGAGTCCAGCACCGAGGCCCGGTCCAGGGGCTTGAGGGTGCGCAGGTCCACCACCTCGGCCTCGATGCCCTCCCCAGACAGGGCCTGGGCCGCCTCCAGGCAGTAATGCAGCATGAGGCCATAGCTGACCACGGTGACGTGGCGGCCTGGACGTTTGACTTCCGCCTTGCCGATGGGCACGGTGTAGTCCCCGTCCGGCACTTCACCCCGCACCAGCCGGTAAGTCTTTTTGTGCTCCAGAAAGACCACGGGGTTGTTGTCCCGCAAAGCCGCCTTGAGCAGGCCCTTGGCGTCGTAAGGCGTGGAGGGGGTGATGACCTTCAAGCCAGGAGTATGGAAAAAGTAGGCCTCCACGTTCTGGGAGTGGAAAAGCCCGCCCCGGATGCCGCCGCCGTAAGGGATGCGCACCACCAAGGGCACCTGCAGGCTGCCGTTGCTGCCGTAGCAGGCCCGGGCGGCCTCGCCAATGAGCTGGTTGGCCGCAGGCCAGAAGAAGTCGGAGAACTGGATTTCGGCAATGGGCCTCATGCCCCGGAAAGCTGCGCCCAGGGCTATGCCCACAATAGAGGCTTCCGCCAGGGGCGTGTCCAGGACCCGCTCCTCGCCAAATTCGTCTATAAAGCCCTGGCTGGCCAGGAACACGCCGCCGCGATGGCCCACGTCTTCCCCCATGATGAAGATGCGCGAGTCGCGGCGCATCTCCTCACGCATAGCTTCCCGGACTGCTTCAATAACGCTCTTGACTGCCAGGTCGGGCCTCCTTGCTGAGGGCTAAAGGGTGTAGATATGGTCAAACAGGGTGGCAGCTTCCGGGAAAGGCGCGGCTTCTCCCGCCTCCGTGGCCTGGTCCACCGCCTGCTGGGCCTGGGCGCGGGCTTCATCCACCTGAGCTTGGGTCATAACACCCTGCTGCACCAGATACTGCCCCAATGTTAGCAGCGGGTCCCGCTCACGGACTTTTTCCACTTCCTCCTTGGGCCGGTAGCGGCGGTCATCGTCGTCGGTGGTATGGGGCATGAACCGCTCCACCTTCATTTCCAAAAGCACGGGCCCGGTGTGCCGGGCGTGGTCTATGGCCTCCCGGGCAGCCTCATAGCACTGGGCCAGGTCCATGCCGTCTGCCACCAGACCAGCAAATCCGTAGGCCGCGCCCCGGCTGGCTACGTCGTCAACGGCCATCTGCTTGCGCTGGGGCACCGAGATGGCGTAGTGGTTGTTCTCACAGACAAATACCACCGGCAACTTGTGCACCCCGGCAAAGTTCATAGCCTCGTGGGTCTCACCCTGGCTGGAAGCGCCGTCGCCAAAATAGACCAGCACCACCGTCTTATCCCGCAGCATTTTGCAGCCCAGGGCGTAGCCCACGGCATGGGTAAGCCCAGCAGCTACTACGTTAGATGTCTGGATCATGCGGCGGGAAAGGTCTGCTCCTTGAAGGGGGAACTGACGCCCGTTGCTGAAGGGGTCGCCCGCCTTGCCCATGAACGAGAACATTACCTGGGCAGGGGTCAAGCCCGCAGATTTGATGGCCAGGTCGCGGTAGTAGGGGAAGAGGAAGCAGTCGCCGTCCTTTTCCGCAGCCAAAAGGCTGCCCAGCTGGGCCGCCTCGTGGCCCTGGCAAGAAGCAGCAATGGGCACCTTGCCCTGGCGGTTCAAGGCCCATATACGTTCGTCCAGGGCCCGCACCAGGGCCATCCGGTTATAACAAAGCACCAGGTCCTCATTGGACAAGGCCTTTGGGGCAGCCGCTGGACGCGCTGCGCCGGGAGTTGCTGCTGGCCGCAGATGGGCGGGTCGTCCTTGGGCCATTGCTCCCCATCAAATTGACGATAAATGGCAAGCGGGCATTTGAATGCCCCCTGCCGTGTCTGGTGCCGCGTTGGCGACGAACGGCAGCCGCCGTCCGTATCACCGCCCATTATACAAAGCTTATGGGCCAAGCTCAATGACCTGGGAGTACGCCCTTTGGTCATACCCTTCAATTTGCTGGGCGCCGTCATAGGCCACCGCATACACGTAAGCGTACTTTCGCTTGCCCAACTGCGTCCCGTCGTGGGGCAAACTTGTCAGGTCCACAGTCACCTCGTAAGGGGCCGCATTCCGCACGCCCACCCTCACCCAGTCCACGTAAAACTCCACCCGGTTGACACCGTGGTCGTCCGCTGGCGCAGCCTGCAAGGTGACTTGAGTGCCATCGGAGGTCACCGCAAGGTCCACCGTGGGAGGATAGTCCGGCACCGAGGTGAAGGTGTAATTAAACAGCGGCTGAACCTCTGGCCGGGGCGGCAGCAGCCCTTGAATTAAGGTAGAGGGAGGCAGAGACGACGCCGGAGTTGACAGGGCGTCCGGCGCGGCGTCGTAGGTGCTTGCGGGGCTGACCAGCCATTGGGAAATAGGCCCCTGGTTGGCCAGCTCCAGCATGTCCTTACGGAGAAAGACTACATTGTCCACCGGCAGTCCGCCCACCACGTTGTCCAGATATTTGACAAAGGCGTTGGCATTGGCTTGCCAGCCAAAGTCCAGGGGTTTGGCCACGCTCTGGTAATTATTGCCTATGTTGGCCATGTAAACCGGGCCGCAGCCGCTGGCGATGGCCGGACGCTTCTCCCGTGTGGGGTCAGGACATGCCCGGTGGTCTAGAGTAATGGCAGCCCCTCCCAGGTCCTGGAAGGAGTTGCGCACCAGCCAGGCCGGCTGGCCTGGAAACTGGGGCACAATGTAGGAGTTAATCTTGTAACCCACATCGGTGCTGGCCCCGGTGCCGGCAATGACGCTGTCCTGCAGGAAACTGCTGATGGAAGTAACGTCAAAGTTGACTCCCCGGTTCTGCAACAGCTGGGCGCGGAAGTACTTGTTGGACTGGCTGTACGCTCCCCATACAACGCCGCCAGCATGATTCCGCCACAGCAAGGTGTCCACAATGTCCCGGGAGGGCACTGAGTTCTGCCAGGTGTTGATGCCTACAGTCACCTTGCTATGAGCTTCATTACGAACCATGGTCCAAGGGACTATGCCGCCGGAATCCACGCCGGCAGTGCTCAACTCCGGGAAGTGGTACCCTTGGGAATCCCAGTCGCCAGGACCGCCGTCCCCCACCGCCACGTTGCCCAAAAAGGCTTCATTGGTGGAAGTGCCAGGCCAGAAGTCTGCCGCCACCCGCCGGGTCTCCCCGGCCACGGTGGTCTTGTTCCGGTCATCGAAATGCTTGGGCAGCATGCCAATGGCGATGTTGTGAACAAAGACGTTGTCCAGGTTGGGACCGGCCGCCGAGTCCATTTCCACAAAATAGGAACTGGAGGAAGAGCTGTAGCAGACATTATCCTCCACCAGCACCTGCTGGCTACTGTGGATGTTCAGGCAGCGGAACCCGTTATACCACCCGGAGTTGCCGCGCATCACCATGCCGCGGGAGGTGGAGCCCATCATGTGGTAATGCACCGCGTACCTGCCGGGAGTCCCGTAGTTGCCCATGTATTTGAATTCTGCGTATTGCAGGTTGCCCTTGGCCCCTTGCATGAACATGGTGTGGGCAAATTCCCGCTTCCGCACGTCGTTGACGTAGGAGCTTTCACTTACACCTGGAATCTCAGTTGAAACCTTGACATTGCGGCTCAGCAAAGCCACTTCGCCCCGCTTGGGAGCCTCCCCGCTGTGGAAGAAGCTCAACGGCAGGTCAAGATTGATGCGTGTAATGCCGCCGCCCAGGGATTCCACGGAAGCAATGGTGCGCAGCTCGTTCTGTTGGCTGTTGCCGGTGGGTTCCCTGGTGGAGGTAATCACCACAGTGCTTCCCACCGGCCAGTCCGCCACGCTGCCCTGCACAAGCACCGAGGTGTCACCCTTCATGGAGAAAGTGGACAGTTCGACCCAAGTGCGCTTCACCGGCGCGCCGTGGGCATCCCACCGGCCGCCGCTCATTACCCACAACCCCTTGTCCCGGGATTGAAAAGCGCTGCCCCCCACAAAGGCTCTGCCGTCAGCGGTAGTCAAAACGAAGATGAGTTCGGCGCGCGCATTGCCTGGGATAATGTTCCCTTCTTTGCCCATATCCAGGGCGCCGCCGTCCATGACAATCACGTTGCCCCGGACTTTTAGTCTAGTGTTGCCAGTTCTGGCGAACTCCAGCGTGCCCGCGACAGTAATGTCCCCAAACGCCGTGTTGGACCAGGTGTCATAGGTAACCACGTGGCCAGCACTGATTTGCACCGTGTCCCTCGCAGCCGGCACCTTGCCGGTGCTCCAGGTGCTGGGACTGTTCCAACCTCCAGTACGGACGCTGGACAAGGAGGATGCCTCCGCCACCCGGGCATGGGAATGCCCGCCGGAATTGGGTTGGCGTCCAAACAAACCAACCGGTTCCATCAGCACATACAAGACCAGAGTTATCGCCACTACAACCGCCAATCTGTTCATTTTCCCCTCCCATAAATGCCAGGGCTGATATTAACATGTGCTTGGGGAAATTCACCTAACGTCCGCAATGAAAAACTTGGTTATTTTGCGGGCAAAAAGATGACAAAGTGATGCCAACTTCCTGATTGTAACATTGTGTTGCCAAGCGCAGGTGCGCAGAACGCCCGGAGAGCATCGGTCCCAGCCTGACCTTACCCCACCGATGGGGCAGGGATGGGTCTTCACCGCCTGGCCATGCCAGCAGCTGCCAGGGGATGTACGCAGGCATTGAGTAGGTGTAGTTGTTCAGGTGGCGCCAGTAACGGCGCCCAAGGCCAAGGGCTCACCAATGCAACAATTCCCATCCTCACAGGCCAAGTAAACAACAGGGGGTGTTACGTCTGTGTTACTTCTCTGTTACCAAATGCGCCACAACCGTTACCAATACCCCTGGCGGCGGCACATTGTATCTAAGAATGTTCCGTGATACCCTTGGTGAAGTGCGGATTGCAAAGGATGGACCCTGGCACGGCCGCCAGTACTTAAAGGAGCAGCGGCACCGGAGGGGAGGCGGAGATGATTGACCAGATGGACCTGGTGGCGGTGCTTCAAAGATACCGGGGCAACGCCGTGGTAGTGCCCGTGGAGCGGTCCAGCGTGGCGTGGCCGCAAGTAAGCACCCTTCCCAACCGGGATGTGGCTCCCAGCGCCATGGGCCATGCTTCTTCTTTTGCGTTGGGGTTGAGCCTGGCCCAGCCTGGGACCAGGGTGATATTGCTGGATGGCGACGGCAGCCTAGAAATGAACCTGGGCGCGCTGGTTACCATTGGCAACAAAAAGCCCGGCAATCTGTACCATTTTGTATCGGAAAACGGGATGTATGCCACCACCGGGGGGCAGCCAATTCCTGGGAAGGATGTAGTGTCCTTTTCTGGAATGGCCCGGGCCGCAGGCTACGTCGCCGCCTATGAATTTGATGACCTGGAAGACTTTGCCTCTCAGGCCCAGCGCATCCTTAATGAAACCGGCCCAATCCTTATTTGTGTGAAGACCAAGCCCAATCCGCGGCTGCGCGGGCAGCGCGGCCAGGAAATGCGCGCAGGACGCCGCACCACCAACGCCACTATCCCGCAATTACGGCGGGAATTTAGCGGAGCCTAGACAGAGCAGAAATGGACATTCAAATTAGCAGGGATATTGCAACGGCAGCAGGACCATCCGCCGGCGCCAGCCGCCAACCTGGAGAAGTCCTGCTGGAGAAAATCCGCAGCCGCCAGGCTGTAGTCTCGGTGATTGGCCTGGGGTATGTGGGCCTGCCCCTGGCCGTGGCCTATGCCGAGGCCGGCTTCCGGGTAATAGGCGTTGACCTGGCCAAGGGCCGGGTTGACGCGGTCAACCGGGCGGACTCTTACATTGAGGACGTGCCTTCGGAGACCCTGAGGACCCTGACCGGGGCAGGCAAGTCCGGCTCCTCAGCCCGCCGGGCCAAGAACGGGAGCGAAGCTCCACGGCTGCGGGCCACCACCGACCACAACGCCCTGGAAGAGGCCGATGCGGTAATCATCTGCGTGCCCACGCCGCTGGGCAAGACCAGGGACCCTGACGTTTCCTACATCATTTCCGCCACTGATCAGATTGCCCAGCACCTGCGGCCCGGTATGGCGGTGGTGCTGGAGAGCACCACCTTTCCCGGCACTACGGAAGAGATAGTGCTGCCCCGGCTGGAAAACGCCAACGGGCGCAGTTTTAAGGCCGGCACGGACTTCTTCCTGGCTTTTTCCCCGGAGCGCATTGACCCCGGCCGCACCGACTGGACGCTGCATACCACTCCCAAGGTCATTGGGGGCGTCACGCCCCGGTGCATGGAGGTTATCCAGTCGCTCTACCAGACCATCGTTAAGCAGGTGGTGCCGGTCTCCTGCCCGCAGGTGGCGGAGATGACCAAGCTGCTGGAAAACACCTTCCGGGCGGCTAATATCGGCCTGGTCAATGAAATCGCCATCATGTGCGACCGGCTGGGCCTGGACGTTTGGGAGGTCATCAACGCCGCCAAGACCAAACCCTTTGGCTTTATGCCCTTCTACCCCGGCCCTGGTCTGGGCGGCCACTGCATACCCAAGGACCCCCTTTACCTGGCCTGGAAGCTGCGCACCCTGAACTACAACCCCAGGTTTATCCAGGTAGCCTCGGAGATAAACCTGGGAATGCCTGCCTATGTGCTGGACAAGATTTCCGACGCGCTGAACAAGGCCCGCAAGCCGGTCAACGGCTCCAAGGTGCTGGTGCTGGGAGTGGCTTATAAGGCCAATGTGGCGGATACCCGCGACTCCCCAGCCCTGGACCTCATCCAGTTGCTGCACGAAAAGCAGGCCCAGGTCAGCTACAACGACCCCCACGTTCCGCGCACCAGCGTGCCTGGACTGGCCTTGGAGAGCGTGGAACTGACCCAGCAGCGGCTGCGGGAGGCCGACTGCGTGGTGATTACGGCAACCCACAGCGCCTATGACATAGGCTGGATTGTGGAAAACAGCCAGTTGATTGTGGATACCCGCAACGCCACCCAGGGCATACGCGCCCCTGCCGGAAAGATAGTGAAGCTGTAATGGCCAACTATCTGCTGACGGGCGCCGCCGGCTTTATTGCGTCCAGAGTGGCCGGCTTGCTGCTGTCCCAGGGGCACCGCGTCACCGGCATTGACAACATAAACGACGCCTATGACGTGCGCCTGAAGGAGTGGCGGCTGGGCCAGCTCATGGCGCGGCCGGGGTTCCAGTTCCAGCCCCTGGATATTTGTGAGCGGGAAGCACTGCGCCGGGTGTTCCACGGGGAACTGGATGCGGTGATTAACCTGGCGGCGCGGGCCGGCGTGCGCCAGTCGGTGGAAAACCCCTGGGTCTATGTGGACACCAACGTCACCGGCACCCTGAATCTGTTGGAGCTGTGCCGGGAGTTCGGCGTAAAGAAATTCCTGCTGGCCTCCACCTCCAGCCTGTACGGGGGCGACAACCCGCGCCCGTTCCGGGAAGACGCCAACACCAACGGGCCTCTCTCCCCTTATGCCGCATCCAAGAAAGCGGCGGAAGTCCTCTGCTACACTTACCACTACCTCTATGGGATTGACGTATCCATACCCCGGTACTTCACCGTTTATGGCCCGGCGGGCAGACCGGACATGAGCCTGTTCCGTTTTGTGCAGTGGATTTCTGAGGGCCGGCCGCTGACCCTCTACGGCGACGGCACCCAGTCCCGGGACTTCACCTACGTGGATGACATTGCCCGGGGCACCGTGGCAGCGCTTAAGCCCATGGGCTACGAAATAATTAACCTGGGTTCTGACCGCCCGGCCGTTCTAATGGACGCCATCCACATGGTGGAGCAGGCGGTGGAACGCAAAGCCAAAATTGAACGCCAGCCGCGCCATCCCGCAGACGTGCTGGCCACCTGGGCGGATATTAGCAAGGCGCGGAAGCTGCTGAACTGGGAACCCCAAACCACGCTGGAGCAAGGTATCCAGAACTTGGCTGTCTGGTACCAGGAAAACCGGCAGTGGGCCAAGGACATTCAGACCACCTGACATGCTCCGGCGGGCCTGCCCCGGTCCATCCTCAGTTACTCCGTAGCCTATGGGCGCCGCATCCAGCAGTGCACCAGTTTAAACCAGGACTCCACTGGTCGCACCGGCGGAAGCCAGTGCCCAGGAATGCCCCATCTTGACGTGCTTTACTGGATTCCGGCTGCCGCCGGAATGACGAATGGCTAACTGGCCCCTGCCACGTGCTCTGGCCCTTTGGGCACAACCCCCCATTTTGGCAAGAGTTCGTCTATAATGTGCCCAGCATATTTGGACAAGAGCGGCACGCTCTGGGCACACTCCCTTGCCTGCCTCCTGCGAACCCGCATTCGGGCAGGCCCCAGGAGGCACTGTGACGATTACTATGAGCTCCCAGTCTGGCCGGCGGGAAACCCAGCGCAAAAAGCTGCTGGATGCGGTGGAGGCGCTGCGGCCAACCCTTTTAGCCCACCGGGACGAGAGCGAACGCCAGGGCAAGTTGGCCCAAGCCTCGGTGGAGGGTTTCCGCAAGGCCAACCTGTACGCCCTCAAACTGCCGGTGGAACTGGGCGGCATTGAAGCCGACCCCATGCTCCAAGTGGACGTTATTGAAGCGGTGAGCCGCATCCACCCCACCGCCGGCTGGAGCCTGTTTATATGCGGCACCGGCATCGGCCTGGCGGGAGGGTTCCTGCCCGCGGCCGCTATTCCCACCGTGTTCGCGGGTGGCCGTGTGCCCATCGCCGCAGGAGTGCTGCGGCCCCGGGGCCAGGCAACCCCAGTGCCAGGCGGCTACCGGGTCAGCGGCCGGTGGCCCTTTGCCAGCGGAGTGCGCAACGCCGAATGGTTTTGCGGCGGCACCTCGGCTCCGGCCAGGGACGGCGCCACCGAAACCCGCATGGTGTTTGTGCCAGTATCGCAAATCACCTTGCATGATAACTGGCACGTGATGGGGCTGGAGGGCACGGGCAGCTGTGACGTTTCTATTGACAACGTTTTCGTGCCCCAGGAGTTCACCTGGATTGCCTGGCAGAACCCCCAGCGGGGCGGACCGCTGTACCGCATGGGCCGCCCAGCCTTTGTGGCCGCAGAACACGCCGCCTTTGCCCTGGGTACGGGACGGCTGGCGCTGGACGCCATTATTGAACTGGCCCAGGGCAAGCAGCGGGGTTACACTCCTGATATGCCCACCTTGCCCGCCGGGGCGCTTTCCAGCGCGACCTGGCGGAAGCGGACTTGAAGCTGCGGGCCGCCCGGGCTTTGCTGATGGAAATTTACCAGGATGTTTGGGCCACCGCCAGCGCGGGACAGCCCTTGAGCGCCCAGCAGCAGGCGGAGACTCGCAGCGCCACCTGCTACGCCACCCAGGTGTCGGTGGAGGCGGCCTCCCTGGCCTACCGCTACGGCGGCGGCGAGGCCAATTACTTGAGCAGCATCCTGCAGCGCTGCTTGCGCGACGCCAACGGCGCAGCGCAGCACCAACTGGTCAACAACGACTCCTACGAGGAACACAGCCAGGGACTGCTGGGGATTGCCACCGGCAGTTAAGCAACCCTGAATTAACCGCTAATGACCGCTAATCACCCTCACCCCCGCCCTCTCCCTTGATGGGAGAGGGCGGGCAAACTTCCTCTCCCATTGGGGGAGAGGACCGAGGTGAGGGGTATTGAATAGCAAAAGACAGTTGCACCAGTCACCAGCCAGTGAGGTAAATAACTTATGCCCGACCTGGACCTATCGCTCAATGAGTTGGCGGCCCGCAACAAGGCCATCTGGCAGATGGACGCCGCTGGGCTAAGTCCCGCCCAGCGGGCCATGCCCGCCCTGGTGCACCGGAATGCCTACGCCCCAGCCGCAGACCAGACCCGGGTGCTGCTGGTGGGAGGTCTCTCTGGCAGGCAGGCCGATGTGTACCTGGTCCTGGACGCCCTGAGAAACTACCTGGCGGGCGGTGACGGCCTGGCCCGGTCCGTGGCCCTGAGCGCAGTACCTTGCGGCAACCCTGATGGCCGGGAGACCGGCGGCGTCCCCCGCAACAGCGCCGGAGGCAACCCGGCTTCGGGCTACCCGCCCCAGGACAATTTTTTCTTCGATAAGCAGAACCCAGAGGCGCGCTACTTGTGGCGTTGGATTGGTTTTCAAGCCCCAGACCTGCTCCTGGAAGTGCGGGCTGGCGACCAGGTCGCCTGGGAAGCCACGCCAGGCGCAACGTCAGTAATTCCCAATTCCCGCCCAATGGCGGTGGATGATTCGCTGCTGGCCGCCCTGTCGGCGGGAAAACCCAACGGCGTGGGGACTGTCCCTGGCCTGCGCTTGACTGCGCCAAGACACGCCCTGACGGCCGAGCTTGCCCGGCTCTGGCAGTCCCTGGCCCGCGCCTCCAAGCTGCCGCTATCGCCCGCGCGCCGCACCCTGGACACCCGCCGCCGGCGCACACCCCTGGAGATTGCCCGCCTGCTGAGTTCAGTGTACGGGCACAAACTGGATCCCGTTACCTACACCCAGGGGGTGTCTGTCAGCGGCAGGCTGCGCCTGGCCAAACTGGACCCCCAGGACCGGGCCACCGTACCGGATGTGGTGAAGCTGGTGGAACCCTACGCTTCTGGCGCAAGGGAAGTGTTCACCGGCCGGGTAGCCCCCGGCAGTTTCAACGGCCTGGCCTGGGCACAAGAGCTGACCCAGGCCACCGGAGACCGTCGGTACGCCGATATGCTGGTCAGCGCGGCCAACCGCTACCAGGCGGGCGCCAGCGGCGGAGCGCCGCCGCCTTCTGACCCGGACTTCCGCACCGAAGATATGTTTATGAACGGCTCCATTTAGGGCCGGGCCTTCAGCATCACCCGCGAGGGCCGCTACCTGGATTTGCTCACCGGATTCCTGCTGGACGCCCCGGTGCAGCAGCCCAACGGCCTGTTCTGGCACAGCCGCGCCACTCCCTTCTACTGGGGCCGGGGCAATGGCTTTGCCGCCCTGGGCTTCGCCGAGACTTTGACGCACCTGCCAGGGAATCACCCTCGGCGGGCTGCCCTGCTGGCCAAGCACCTGAAGCATCTGGAGGCACTGCGCCCCCACCAGAGGCCATCGGGGATGCTGTCCCAGGTGGTGGACCTGCCCGGATCCTATCAAGAACTCACGGCCACCTGCATGGCCGGCTACGCAGCGGCCCGTGGGATGCGCCTGGGCTGGCTGGACCAGTCCTGGCGGCCCTGGGTGGACCTGGCCTGGCAGGGGGTATCAGAGCGCGTGGATGAATCGGGCGGCATTGTGGACGCCTGCACCAACACGGGAGTCCAGAAGAGCTTGCAGGAGTACTTGGACCGGGCCGCCGTGTTTGGCCTGGACGACCGCGGCGGGGCTATGGCCCTGTGGTTCGCCACGGAGATGGAGCAGCTGCGGCGCGGGACGCCAGCGGGCTGAAAAATTAGCGCCCGGATTGTAAGCTCTCCCGCCAGGGAGAAGATAGGCTGCATTTTCAGGAGGGTTAACCATGCCGAACTACATTTACGTTTCTTTGCAGGGAGACGACCGGGTCCTGATTTTCACCAGCAACCCGGTGTCCGGGTTGCTGACCGCCAAGGGCGAGGTCCAGGTTTCCGGCGGGCCTGCCCCCATGGCCATCGGCCCGCAGCGGCGGTCGGTTTACGTTGGGAGGCGCGGCTCCAAACAGATTTCCAGCTTTGCCGTTGACCAGACCACCGGCGGGCTGACCATGTCCGGCACCGTGGACCTGGAGACCGACCCGTGCTACCTGTCCACGGACCACAAGGGCCGCTTTGTTCTGGCTGCCTACTACGAAGGCGCACGGGTGACGGTGCATCCCGTTGGAACCAGCGGCGCGGTGGGACAGCCTCCGGTGGTGCAGCGGCCGACTTTCCGGGGGGCCCACTGCTTCCAGACCGACCCCACCAACCACTACGCCTTTGTGCCGCACATTGCCGGGCGCGGCCCCAATCTGATTCTCCAGTTCAAATTTGACGAGGCCACCGGGCAGATAACTCCCAACAACCCGGACCGGGTGTCCCCCGATGAGCCGGTAGGCCCCCGCCACTACTGCTTCCATCCCCGGCTCCACGTCCTTTACTTTACCAACGAGCAGGGGTGCAGCGTTTCCGCCTACAACCTGAACACTGCCAATGGCACGCTCAAGTCCTTCCAGACCATCTCCACTCTGCCCGCGGGGTTCCAGGGCCAGAATACCTGCGCCCAAATACAGATTACGCCCGACGGCAAGTTCCTTTACGCACCCAACCGCGGCCATGACAGCATCGCCGGGTTCTCAATTGACCCAGCCTCCGGGAGGCTGACCTCCCTGGGACACACTCCCGCCGAGCGGGTGCCGCGCGTGCTCAGCCTGGACCCCCAGGGCAAGTTCCTTTACTCTGCGGGCCTGGAGTCGGGCAAACTAGCCGCCTACCGGGTGGACCAGAACACGGGCAAGCTGGACCGGATACACACCTACGACGTGGGCCAGCGGCCTATGTGGGTGCTGGCCACCCGATTGGGCGAAGGTTAAGATCCATGAGCCAGTTCGACTGGTACGTTAAAGCCAAGGCCAAGCTGGAGCAGTTCCTGCCTGCCCTGGACCCGGACCTGGAAGTGGACGTGGACACGGACGTGATTACGCCAGCGGACGGCAGCCCGGAATACGAGACCTTTCTGCTGACTTTTTCCCACCCCCACAACGCCAAGCTCCAGTGGACCATGGAACTGCGCATGGACGCGGAATACCTTGAGCACGAACTGGAAACCACGGTGCGTAAAATTTACTTCGCGCGGGTAGAATAGGCGCAGTAGTGAGGCGGGCATGAAATTTGGGCTGTTTCAATCGGTGCAGCTGCCGGAGCCGGGCGCCCAGGCCAAATATTACCGGGAAGCCCTGGACCAGGTGCTACTGGCGGAGCAACTGGGCTTTAATTCGGCGTGGTTCACGGAACACCACTTTTCCCGCCACGGCATAGTCTCAGCCACAACGTCCGTTCTTACCTACCTGGCGGGGGTAACCAAGACCATCCGCCTTGGCACGGCGGTGGCGGTGCTGCCCTTCCATAACCCCATCAAACTGGCCGAGGATGCAGCCACCGTGGACTTGTTGAGCAACGGCAGGCTGGACTTTGGCGTGGGACGCGGCTACCAGTGGAGCGAGTTCCACAAGCTGAACATTCCTATGGAGCAGGCCAGCCGCCGGTTTGAAGAGGCGATGGATGTAATCATCAAGTCCTGGACGGCTTCGGAGCCCTTTACCCACCGGGGCGAGTTCTGGAGCTTCGACGACATGACGGTCCACCCGAGGCCGGTGCAGCAGCCTCACCCGCCGGTGTGGGTGGCCGCGGCCAGCCCGGCCAGCATGGAGCGGGCGGCGCGCCACCACTGGAACCTGCTGATTGGCCAGGGCGAAACCTTTTCCCAGGTGGCGGCCCAGGCGGAGAAGTTCCGCACCCTGGTTGGAGAGGCCGGAGATACCCCTGGTCCAGACCGCATCGTCGCTGCCCGCGCCATGTACACGGCTCCCACCCAGGCGCAGGCCCGCCGCGATACGGAAGCGCCGTTCATGTGGTTCAAACAGACGGGGCAGGAAGTGGCAGCGCCGCCGGACCGGCGGCCAGAGCTGCTGCCGGAGGACTTTCGGGAGCACCGCCGGCGTTTTGCCGGTGGCGGCGCGGACTATGAGGCCATGCTGGGGAACGTGACCTTGTTTGGCACGCCTGGCCTGGTGGCGGAGCGCATTGAGGGGTTGAGGCAGGCCGGGGTGGAGAACCTGATCTTCTTCATAAACTTTGGCGGATTGGAGAACCGGAAGGTCATGAATTCCCTGGAGTTGTTTGCCAGGGACGTGATGCCCCAGTTCAGGGAGTGATTGGCCTCCGTCAAAAGCCCGGCTGGTGCGGCACGCCGCTGCCGGCCGATTTGGGAACCTGCCCTGGGACTAAGAGCTTGTGTTAAAAGTGCCCGCTCATGGGCTTTGCCCAAAATGTCGTTCTGAGCCCCGATTGCATCGGGACTCAGGGTGACAATAATTGGCTGCAAAACGTTACTGACTATCGCAATTCATACTTTTTGGGCAAGGCCCCCGCTCATGATTCGACAGGCTCACCACGAGCGGTCCTTCAGCCGAAGGACGCTCACCCTTGTATCTTGCCAGCGGGAGATTAGAATCAAGCGAAGGTTTCATCAGAGGCGGGGTAGACCGATTCACCCTGGGTTGGAAGACCGTAGCTCAGCATGGTCGCCCCGTCTCTATCCCAA
>VGZV01000033.1 GCA_016872385.1 SAR202 cluster bacterium
TCCTCATGTGCTGGGACGGGACCACTACTGGATTGTGAAGCGCCAGGCCCAGGAAGCCGGCCATCCTGTGACGGGGCCGGAACCGCTGGCCCCTCGGGGCAGCGTGCACATGCCCAGTCCCTCTTACTGGCCCTTGGTAGTAGCCATTGGCGTGGCCTGGATTGGCGGCGGCTTGCTGTTGCCCTTCCCGTGGCCCTATATCAAGTTCCCCATCAGCTTCATCGGCGGCCTTATCGCCTTTATCGGCGTGATCGGCTGGTCCAATGAGCCGGCCACTGCGCCTAGCGACCACCATGATGGCGGACACGGCGTCGCGGCTTCTCATGGCGGTCATCATTAACCCACAAACCACCGGGGCAGGAGAGTAATCCTTGGCGCACGCACCAGCAGCGGCTCATCATGAAGAGGAGGCGACCACCGGCCTGAACCACCGGAAGCTCCTGATGTGGGTCTTCTTGGGGTCGGACTGCCTGTTCTTTGGCTCACTGATTGCTACTTACATGGTTTACCGGGGCCAAAGTTTGGTTGGGCCGTACCCTGCCGATATTCTGGACATCCCAATCACCACCATCAGCACCTTTGTGCTGCTGTGCAGCAGCTTCGCCATGGTGCAAGCCCTGGCCGCCACCAACCGCAACGACCAGAAGGGCATCAAGTTGTGGCTGTTGGCAACGGCGGGCTTGGGGACGATCTTCTTGCTGTTCCAGGTGTACGAGTTCAACACATTCCGAACCGAAGGATTGTACGTCCATACCAACTTGTTTGGCAGCACCTTTTTCACCTTAACGGGCTTCCACGGCGCCCACGTGACCCTGGGTGTGGTATGGTTGGTGGGACTGTTCTTCATTGCCCGCAAGGGGCGGCTGGGACCGGCCACCGCCCTGGACGTGGAAATTGCCGGACTGTACTGGCACTTTGTGGACATTGTCTGGATAGTGATTTTTACCCTGGTGTACCTGATTGGCGGGTATGACGCCGGGCCCGCAGCCGCGGCCACGCTGGGCGGCCCGCTGCCATACGGTTTCCTGATTTAAGGAGTGAGGCCCATGACCACCGGCCACACGGCTGAACACAGTCGGCACCCCACATTCAAACAATATGTAGTGGTGACGATTATCCTGTTCCTCATCACCATCGCTGAGTTCTTCATCATATACCCCAAGCCGCATATTCACGGAGTGCCGCTGGTGGTGACCCTGGTAGGGCTTTCTGCCATCAAGTTTGGCATAGTCATTTCCTTCTACATGCACTTGAAGTTCGATGCCAGGATGTTCACTTGGATATTCTTGGGCGGCCTGGCCCTGGCCTTCGCCGTGGCTATTGCCCTGTTGGGGTTGTTTGGCGCGCTCAAGATTCAGGCTCACCCCCGAGGGTTTGCCCAGCAGCATGCAGTGCCCTTTAGTCATGAGGAACCCGCAAGCCATGACGGCGCAATGGAGACAAAGCCTGACGGCGGCATGATGGGTGGCGGTGTTGACAAGCTGGCGCTGGGCAAGGCGGTGTTCACCGGCAAGGGCACTTGCTTTGGCTGCCACACCATTAAGGGTGTGTCCAACGGCTCCATTGGGCCGGACCTGACGCATATTGGCGCGGAAGGCGGAGCGCAAAAACCTGGCATGGGCGCCGAGGCGTATATCCGGGAATCCATAGAGAACCCCAATGCTTTTATAATGCCTGGTTTCCCGCCGGTCATGCCGCCCAACCTCAAAGCCAACATGACCAAAGATGAGTACGAGGCGCTGGTGGCGTTTTTGCTGGCCCAGAAATAGGGTCTGCCCCTTCGCGTTTTTTGCGCCCCCATCAGTGCAAGGTGGGGGCGCTCTCTTTTATCCATAACTCTGCCGAAAGCCCCGCAGGAAGGGACCTTCAAGGTCTTTGCCCATGTGCCGGGACGCCAGCTGAACTCCCTGCTCCGCATACTGGCGGTCCCGCTCCAGCAGCTCCCGTAGCGGTGTGCGGGACAGCCTATGTCTGTATTCGGCCAAGAAAGGGCCAAGCCCTGCGTTCCCGCCGGCCATGCCGCTGAGCATCCGGAACAGGGGCTGGGTGCGGATGAAGTTGTAGGTGTCTTCCAGGCTTAGCTCCGGGTGCCGGTCCAGCAGCAGGGAGATGCCAAAGTCAATAAGCCTGGTGCTGCCATTGCACACCAGCCAGTGGGAGCGGCCTGCGGGGTCGGAAATGGTGGCATCGTTGTAGCAGATGCGGTGGCTGTGGAGCCGCGCCAGTTTCTGCCCCAGGTCCAGCCCCAGACCGTAAAGGCGCGATTCGGTCAGTTCCGCTGGCGGCAAGCCGGTGAAGAACTGTCCCTGAGTAAATTCTTCGGTAAGGAATCCGGGCAGCGATGGGAATTGGCGCGGGCCAACTTCCAGAACAGAAGCCAGGCGGGCGATGTCGCCTTCGCGGCTGCTCTGCAGGGGCTTGACCACCAGACCGCGCTGGCCCCACTGGAAGATGGCGACAGCCCCCCGGGCGCGGCCTGTCATGGTGAACCGGGGGGGCGAGTTGGAATGCAAAAGCTTGGGGTAAACGCTGGGGAATAGGGCGTAAATCCCATATTTGACCAGCAGGGGATCTTGGACTAACTGGCGGAACAGCCCGGCATGGGTGGTTGCCAGGGGCCATAGCGGGGCCAGGACTTCTGGGCAGTGCCCAGCGGCCACGGCGCCTGCTATGGCCTGGGACTGGATGTGGGGCAGGAAGCGTAGGCGGCCGATGGCGGCCCGCACCAGCGCTAGTTCTGATTCGGTGTATGGTGGGGGCTGGCCCGGCAAAGCGCTCTGGCAGGATGGAGACTTACTCAGGTTGGCCCAGGTAAAAATTGGCCTGGGCGTCCAGCAGCAGGGGCCGCACCCGCGTCACCGCGCTGGTGTTCAGCGGGCCGTAGATGTGGGGGTAAAGCTCGCCAGAGCGGCTGGGCTCCCGTTTAATGGGGGAGGTCAGCCGGGCGGTGTCCACGTCCAGGGCCATCATATCCCGGCGGCCCGCGTAGAGGCGCTGGGCCACGCGGAGCAGCTGGGCCTCGTCCTGGGAGCAGTGGATGAACCCTTCCAGGGCCAGGCTGGGGGCGCGGTACTCCGCAGCGCCCTGGGCCTGCTGCCAGTCGCTTTGGGTTATCAGGTGGCAGATGATTGGCATGGCTCACCCAACTTGCCTGAGTTGTCTCCCTTCGCCCACACGCTCCACCAGCCCCAATACCGGTTCCTTTCTTGACCTGCTCACTGATGCCCTGATCCATCCTAATTCTATCAGGTGGTCAAGTGTGTCAATTAGTGCTGGTGAACTGAGGCGGGTTACGCTTTGTAAGCGGTCCAAGGTGCGCCACAGATATCTTGAATCGGACAAAGCTAATAAAACCCGCTGTTCATCAGGGCTAAATTGCTCAAAACTATTACGCCACTGCAAATTCTTAATGAAACTCATGGTGATTACTCCTGGGGCCGGTTGCCACGAATTCTTCGTTCTCGTTCTAGCTCACTGTCAAGCTCTGTGGCTTCATGCTCGGCGCGAGTGATTTCCGCCGCCTCATCAACCTTGTCAGCCTCGCCGTGGACAAGGTTCCCCGAGATTAGGGAGCGAATGATTGCTGGAGTTATTAAGTCTTGTCGTTTGGAAAACATTGTTTGCAACATGGCCAAACCCGAAGCCTCCTGACCGCTTAAAGTCAGAAAGCCGGGGTTAATCCGATACATGAATGCCAATGTTGCCAGCACCATCGCTAGGGCTATCAATGCAAAAGCTGCTACCAAGTTTGCGTTGGGATCGGCCAGACCAGCGATGACACCTAAACAAATCTCTGCAAATGCCAGACAGGTGCCCAGAAATAGTAGCACCGTCCTGCCTGAGTTTGCCACCCGATTAACTCCTGTACCATTGGATTACCAGCTTGCCAACCAATTCGTCTGTGGACATTGTAGCACTTCCCCCCTTCCTCACCACCGCAAGGCGTTTGTCGCCCTCGCCTGTTGGTGGTAGGATGGGTAGGCTCGGAGCAGCCCAGAAGGGGGATGCAGAATATGAAGGGAAAGCAGTACCAGGGCGAGAGCCTGCCATACATCACTATTTTGCCCGACGATTATGACCCGGCCAAGAATTATCCCCTCATCGTGATGCTCCACGGCTTTGGCGCCAACATGATGGACTTGACCGGCCTGGCGCCGGTGATTAACGATACCGGCTATGTTTACGCGTGTCCCAATGCTCCCATCCGGTTTGACTTTGGCCTGGGCCAGATGGGCTATGGCTGGTACCCGCCCCGGGGCCAGGCCACCGCGGAAGAGGTGCAGCAGGCCGAAGACCTGGTGAGCGGCTTTCTGGATGAAGTGTTTCAGGAGCTTAGGGCCACGCCGGGCCAGGTGGTGCTGCTGGGCTTTTCCCAGGGCGGCGGCATGACTTACCGCTGCGGCATTGGGCGGCCCGAGGTCTTTGCCGGGCTGGCCTGCCTCAGCGCCTCCATGCCCAACCCCCAGGAGCTGGAATCACGGCTGCCCGCCAGCCGGGCGCAGCCCATTTTTGTGGCCCACGGCCAGGCGGATTCTCTAGTCTCCCTGGAAAGCGCCCGCAACACCCGCCAGTTTCTGGAAAAGGCAGGCTACCGCCCGGAGTACCACGAGTATCAGATGGCCCACGAAATTTCCCACGAGGTCCTCAGCGATTTGACAGCCTGGCTGACGCGGGTGTTGCCGCCGCTGGCATAAAAATTGGATGGGTCTTGAAGGAGGCTTTCGGTGGAGTTCAGAATTGCAGTGTTGGGCGGCGACGGCATCGGTCCCGAGGTTACTGCCGAGGGCGTCAAGGTGCTGCAAGCTGTGGGGCGTGCCTTTGGCCACCGGTTCCACATGGAGTACGGTGACGTAGGCGGCATTTCCATTGACAAACATGGCGTGGCGCTCACTCCCCAGGTGCGCGGCCTGGCGGGCAGCGCCGACGCAGTGCTTTTCGGCGCAGTGGGCGGCCCCAAGTGGGATGACCCCACCGCCAAGGTCAGGCCGGAAGACGGCCTGCTCCAACTCCGCGCCCACCTGGGGGTTTTTGCCAACCTGCGCCCGGTAAAGGTCTATCCCCAGCTTATTGACTCCAGCGTGCTCAAGCCCAATGTGCTGGAAGGGGTGGATCTGCTGGTGCTGCGGGAACTCACCGGCGGGCTCTACTACGGCCAGCCCAGGGGGCGGCATGAGACTCCCCAGGGTTGGGTGGCCGTGGACACCATGCAGTACAGTGAGGGCGAGATTGAGCGGGTACTGCGCGTGGGTTTTGAATTGGCCCGCAGCCGCCGCAGCAAGCTGACTTCGGTGGACAAAGCTAACGTGCTGGACTGCTCCCGCCTCTGGCGGCAAGTTGCCACCCGTTTGGCTAAAGAGTACCCGGACGTGACCGTGGACCATATGCTGGTGGATACTTGCGCCATGCAGTTGGTGCAGCGTCCCAGCCGCTTCGACGTCATTGTCACGGAGAATACTTTTGGGGACATCCTGACCGACGAGGCGGCGGTGCTGTCGGCCTCTATGGGGCTGCTGCCTTCGGCCAGCCTGCCCGACGTGCCGGTGGCCGGCCAGCCCATCCGCGGGTTCTACGAACCCATCCACGGCACCGCACCCGATATTGCGGGCAAAGGCATTGCCAATCCCATTGGCTCCATCCTCAGCACGGCTTTGCTGCTGCGTTATTCCCTGGGGCTGACCGAAGAAGCCGCCAGTGTGGAGCGGGCCGTGGCCCAGGTGCTGGCCCAGGGCTGCCGCACGCCGGACATACTGACGCCGGGCTGCACCCGCCTGGGCACCAGGGAGATGGGCGACCGGGTGGTGGCGGGGCTCCTGGCCAAGGCTTAGAGGCTGTCCTATTGAGCCTTGCATTAGTTGCTAAACTTGGCTACTGGCCCGCTCACCCTGAGCCTGTCGAAGGACAAGTGGACGAGCCGCTCATGGTTCGACAGGCTCACCACGAGCGGTTTAGACTTTAATGCAAAGGTATGCAATAACCGCAGAGGGCGCAAAGAACTCAGAGAGTTTAGATAGGTTTCTATTACCTCAGTGGTCTCTGTGTACTCAGCGGTGAGTTTTTAGGACAAGCGCCAAGTTGCCTGAGGACTAGATAGAGGCCCCCGGAAAGCGGGCTATCTCCACAAAGTCTCCCACTGCATCCGACCAGGTGAACAACGCTGCTTCCACCACCCGGCGGGCGTCAATGCCCACCACCAACTGCTGCACCGGGTAGGCAGGCCCATCTCCCCACGGGCTGCGGGCCACCTGCCGGTCGGTGGGCGAGAAGTAGGCCCGCCCGTTGGGATGGGAATGGTACATAATCAGGGGCGGGTTAGGGCTGTCCAGCCGCCGGTTGAATTCCAGCAAGTCAGGCGCGCTCAGCACATAAGCGGTCTCGGCGGTGCGGTCAGCGGCAGTAGGATGCGTCCCCGACGCTTGGGCGTTGACGCAGGGCCGCACTTCTGCCACGGACTTGCCAGCCCGCGGGCCAGCCAGCCAGCCGCAGCATTCGTGGGGGAAGGCCCGGCGCGCCTCCTGGTACACTTGCTCCAGGAGTTGGCGGGACACTTCGATGGGTGTAAGCAGGTCTGACATTGGGGCGCGCCTTTACCTGCGGGACTTGGGCGGCTGGGACTTGAGGAAGTCGCTGAACTGGTGCACCGCTTCCTCCTGCTGCCGTGTCTGAATGGAACCGGGCCGCCGTCCCCGTATAAAGTCTATGGCTTCCTGGGGGCCGTAGCCGGTGCTCACCAGGTAGGAGGCCAGCACCGTGCCCGTGCGGCCCAGTCCGGCGGCGCAAGTGACCACCACCGGGCGTTCCCAGGTCTCCATCTGTTCATCAATAAACCGGACCATACGCTGGAGTTGCTCCAGAGTGGGTGGGGTAAAGTCCGGCACCGGCTCAAACATATCCACCAACTTCCACGGCTCGCCGGAGATGGTGCGCTGTTCCATGCGAATCAGGGCCAGGATGTCGTTGAGCTTGTAAAACATCAGGTCCCTGGAACTGGTGGGGCCCTGGGCGCCGGCCAGAGACCCCTCTATTATCCAGCTAAAGTTCAGATGGTTTCTCATGGGGCTATATCCTTGGCATCTCCAGTTGCCATTGCAACCAGAGATAATTGTCTGGAGACATTATACTGGCGGCCTGGGGTGCGGGCCAGCCCTGGGGCCAGGTCCTAAACGCTGTAACGCTTCTTCCAGAGTAAGGGACTGGATGACCACCAGCTTGTTGCGGGAAGTATGCCCGCGGACTATCTGCACCCGGATACGAGCAATGCCTAGCGCCTCGGCCAGCAAGGCTGTAACCGCTGCATTTGCCTTGCCTTCCTCCGGCGGCGCGGTGACGCGAAGGCGCAGAGTTGTGCCATCAAAACTCTCTACGGCATTGGTGGACGCTCTAGGCTGTACCCGGACTTTCAGTGTGGCCTTGGGTGGTTCTGCCTTGGGTTGTTCTGGTTGAGCCGTGCGCGGCATTGGCCATGTCCTTACGGTTCTGGTCTGCTATAGTATTGAGGCGGTCTTAACCCTTGGCAGGTACGTCATGCAGTATAACAACATTAAACTGGAACAGGGCAGCGGCGTCGCCACCCTGCGGCTGAACCGTCCCGGCGCGTTGAATGCCCTTAGCCCGGCGCTGCTTCAGGAGGTGTCCCAGGCCCTTACTGCCGTGGCCGCCGACGAGACTGTTAAGGCGCTGGTGGTCCGGGGCGAAGGCCGCTCCTTTTGCGCGGGTGCAGACCTGCTGTTCTTTGAGGAGGCCTTTAATCAGCCGGACCGGCTTGCCCACTATCTCAAGCTGCTCAACGGCTGCATGTTCCAAATGGAAGAACTGCCAGTCCCGGTCATCGCGGTGGTGCATGGCTACGCCCTGGCCGGCGGCCTTGAGCTGGCTTTAGCTTGCGACATGGCGCTGGCTGCCGAGGACGCGCGGCTGGGCGACCAGCATGCTAACTTTGGCCTGATGCCGGGCGGAGGTTCCACCCAGCGCCTGCCCCGGCGTATCGGCATGCAGCGGGCTATGGAGCTGCTGACCACCGGCCGCTGGCTGTTGGGGAGCGAGGCCGCTGCCTGGGGCCTGGTTTTGCGGGCAGTCCCCGCTGCTGAACTGGACGCAGAATTGGAAAAGCTGCTGGCGCCCCTGCGGAGCAAGAGCCGCGCGGGCCTGGGCTGGATAAAGTCGGTGGCCCGCCGCGGGCAAGACCTAGCCCTGCGGGACGGGATTGCCCTGGAGAGCCTGGCCTTTGTCCAGTACGTAGCCACTTCGCCTCACCCCAAAGAAGGAATCCAGGCGTTTAAAGAAAAGCGGCAGCCCGTTTTCTAACCAATGCGTCCTGTTCAAAGCTCATATTAGAGAGTTAGCCATTTTGTATCGTATTTGCTACAATGCGTTCATGTCAGGTTTGGCGTTATTCTTGGAGGACAAATAGCATGTGTTTGAAGTGACGATTTCCTGTGGAGCCTTCGATGCCCACCGTCATTCGGCATAACGGGATAGATTTTGTAATTTATCCGCGAGAACAGCCTTTTGAACCACCCCACGTACAGGTCAGATTGAGTGACGGCAGCAGGGGAAAATCAATTTAGATAGCGGAGAATTCATAACTAACCCGCCGCCTAGAAGGCGGGCAGAGATACTGGCGATATATCATCTACATGCGAAAGAACTTCGCAAGGCATGGGATAAAACCCGCCCCGGAGCATGAAGATTTGGTGTTGTCAGTTCAAGCGTCGTGCCAGTAGTGTATCAGTTTACCCAAGCCTTAACTCGTCGCACCCCGACTTGTCGGGGTGCCCAGAGACCTGCATGGCTTAGGTATTCTCCTGGATTCCGGCTTCCGCCGGAATGACGAACAGCTAATTGATACACTACTGTCGTGCCTTGTGATTGTGAGATGTGAACTAAGATGAATGTGGCCGTATTTGTAGCACATGCTGATGAAATGATGAGCCGTGCCGAACTTGAAAGTCGCGGCATTTGGATAACCTTTGCCAATGGAAGGAGGGGGTTAGTTCCATTCTCCGACATTCCTGAAATCGGTCAATACGAGAATCTAAGAGACTTTGAGCTTCCCAGCACTGATGAGCTTATATTGAGGGCTGTTGATGGTCGCAGCGTTGCATTGCCATGGGATTTCGTAAGGCACTACTGTGATAAAGAATATCGGCCTAGAATTGAAAAAGCTGCTGCGACAGGAAGGAAAGTACTGGGCGAACGAATAAAGCACGCACGAAAACAAGCTGGGCTCACCCAGGAAGCGTTAGCCAGAGTTACAAAGGTGGCCCGCGTGACCCTTGCCCGGATAGAGAGGGGTGATCAATCCCCACGATACGACACGTTGCTCGCCATTGCTGCGGGGCTTAACATACCGGTAGAGCATTTACTCGTAAATCCAGACGCTGGTACACAAGAGTTTGAAGATTAAAGACATCCTCAAAACCCGGCGGACCATCTCTTTTGAGTTCTTCCCGCCCCGCGCTGCAGAAGGTATTCCTGAGGTCTTGCAGGTCATCCAGCAGCTCAAGAAGTTTAATCCGGACTTTGTCTCGGTGACTTACGGCGCGGGCGGTGCCACCCGCCGTTTTACTGAGGAAATTACGGTCCGGGCCAAGCGCACCACTGACCTGGAAGTAATGGCCCACCTCACCTGCGTGGGCCAGACCAAAGATGAAGTCCACGAGGTGTTATCCCGCCTGGAGCAGGCAGGCATCGGAAACGTCATGGCCCTGCGGGGGGACCCGCCCCGTGGCCAGACTGACTTTGTGCCAGTGGCGGGCGGTTTCAGCCACGCCAGCGAGCTGATACAACATATCCGCACCCACTTCCAGTTCGGCATGGCCGCCGCCTGCTACCCGGAAGGGCATCCCCAGTCGCCCAGCCTGGAATCGGACATCAAGTACGCAAAGCTGAAAGTTGACCTGGGCGCGGACTTCCTGATTACCCAGCTCTTGTATGACAACGAATTCTTCTTCCGGTTCATGGAACGGGCCAGAAAGGCGGGTATTCAGGCGCCGATAATTCCTGGGGTGCTGCCCATCCTGAACACCGCCCAGGTGCGCCGCTTCACCGCCCTGTGCGGGGTCAAGATTCCCCCGGCCTTGGACCAGCAGTTGGACAAGCTGGGGGAAGATGAGCACGCCGTGCGGGAACTGGGCGTAGAGTACGCTACCCGCCAGGCCCAGGAGCTGCTGGCCTGGGGCGTTCCCGGCATCCACTTCTACGTCCTGAACCGCAGCTACTCGATGTCCCGGATCCTCCAGAACCTGGGCCTGCCGGGCCATAGCGGGCAGTAATAGGTGTTGGTAAGTTACATCAATCCGCAAGGGGGGAGTGATGGTGGTACGTAAGAGAACAATTAAATCTCCGCCGAAGCCGAGGCCAGCATCGGTCGGAAAGAAGGTCAGTGTACGGACAACTAAAACTAAACGGCCTAGAAAAAGCACTCGCTGAGGGAGTCAGATGCCTGCTCCTGGCTACAATGATAATGTGTTCATTAACTGTCCCTTTGATGATCACTTCCGGCGAATATTCGATGCCATCGTGTTCACCATTTACGATTGCGGCTTCGTTGCTCGGTGTTCTCTTGAAGAAGATGCGACTGGTGAAGCCCGGTTGACCAAGATCATGGATATTGTCTCGGAGTGCAAATACGGCTTGCACGACATATCTCGAACTGACAGTGATCCACAAACAAACTTACCGCGGTTCAATATGCCTTTTGAACTCGGTCTCTTTGTAGGAGCCCGCAAGTTTGGCAACAAAGACCAGAAATCGAAGAAGTTCCTGATCTTGGACACTGAGCGATATCGTTTTCAGCAATTCATTTCTGATTTATCCGGTTTTGATATAAAAGAACATCGTAATGACCCAATGATTGCTTCCGCCGCTGTCAGAAATTGGTTAGTGACTTCCTCAAGGCGAAAGTTGATTCCGGGTAGCGCCAACATATGGAATCACTACCAGGAATTTTTGCGAAGGCTTCCAGAGTATTGTCGGGTTCACCGCCTGGATCCAGCTACTCTGGTCTTCATAGAATATAGCTATGCTGTTACTGATATTTTAGAAGAGATTGAGAGCGGGTAGTTTGAAGAAAATCTATGAGCCCTGCCATGCTCGCCACCGGCGTTGACATAATTGAGATTCCCCGCATCCGCCGGGTGGTGGAACAGTACGGCATGCGTTTCCTGGAGCGCATCTTCACGCCTGGCGAAATCGCCTACTGCCGGGGCCGCGCGCCCAACCTGGCGGCGCGGTTTGCCGCCAAAGAGGCTACCATGAAGGCCCTGGGCACCGGCATACGGGGCGTAGGCTGGAAAGACATTGAGGTGGTGCGCCACTCCAGCGGTGCGCCGTCTATTTTGCTCCACGGGCGCGCCCAGTCCCGCGCCCAGCGCCTGGGCGTGCTGGAAATCTCTCTGAGCCTCTCCCACTCGCAAGAATATGCGGTGGCCTTTGTGGTGGCTCAGCGCCGGGATGGGCCATGAAAATTGTTACTGCCGCCCAGATGTCTGCCCTGGAACATGCCGCCGAAGCACAAGGGGTAAGCCTGGACGGCCTCATGGAGAATGCCGGGCGCGCGGTGGCGGAGGCCGCCCGGCGCGAACTGGGGCCGCAAGTCATTGGGGCAAGAGTCCTGGCGCTCATCGGCCCCGGAAACAACGGGGCCGACGGCCTGGTGGCTGCCCGGCATCTGGCCCGCTGGGGCGCAGCCGTTACTGCGTACATAATAACCCGGCGGCCCGATCCTGATCCCAAACAGGAGCTGGCCCAACGTGCGGGGGTGAACATCCAGTGGGCCGGCCAGGACCCCGGACTGCCCCTGCTGGAGCGTCGCCTGGGCCAGTGCCGCCTGGTTATTGACGCAGTGCTGGGTACCGGGCGGTCCCGTCCCCTGGAAGGGGTGGTCAAAGATATCCTGGGCCGGCTGGACGCCCGCCGCCGGTCTCCTTCAAGACCTTTCTTGCTGGCCCTGGACCTGCCCACCGGCCTGAATGCCGATACCGGCCAGATGGACCCGGCCTGCCCCGCCGCTGACCTGACCCTTGCCCTGGGCTTCCCCAAAGTTGGCCTGCTGGCCTTCCCCGGCGCCGCCAAAGTAGGCCGTTTGCAGGTGGCGGATATTGGCCTGCCCCCGGGACTGCCAGGGGAGCAGGAAATCCTTCTGGAGATGCTGACCGACGGCTGGGCCAGCGGTGCCCTGCCCGCCCGGCCCCTCAACTCCCACAAGGGCGCCTACGGCCATGTGCTGGCGGTGGCCGGTTCCCGGAACTACGTGGGGGCTGCGGTACTGGCCAGCCAGGCGGCTGCCCGCACCGGCGCGGGGTTGGTTACCCTGGCTGCGCCGGAACGAGTGGACGCCATTGCCGCCGCCAAACTGACGGAGGTGATTCACCTGCCTCTGCCGGAGGACTCTGATGGCCGCATCCATGCCGATGCCGCCGCATCGCTACAGGGGCAGGCGCGGCGCTTTAACGCCCGGCTGGTGGGCTGCGGGCTTGGCGTCTCAGAGGGCACCGCCAGGTTCGTTGAGAACCTGTTGCTGGACCGCCAGGGCGAGACGCTGCCCACGGTGGTGGATGCCGATGGTCTGAACAACCTGGCGCGGCTGCCCAACTGGCGGCAGCGCATAACCCGCCCCCTGGTGCTGACTCCCCATCCGGGAGAGATGAGCACTTTGACCGGCCTGCCCACGCCACACATCCAGGCGGACCGGGTGAAGGTGGCGCGGCAATGGGCTGCCCAGTGGAATGCCGTGCTGGTGTTAAAAGGCGCGCACACCGTGGTGGCGGACCCCGGCGGGCTGGTGCGGGTCTCGCCCTTTGCCAACCCTGGCCTGGCTTCGGGCGGCACCGGCGATGTGCTTACCGGTGTGATTGCCGCGCTGCTGGCCCAGGGTCTAGGTCCCTTCGACGCCGCCTGCCTGGGCGTGCACCTGCACGGCCTGGCTGGGGAGTTGGTGCGGCGGGAACTGGGCGACACCGGCACACTGGCCACCGACCTGGTGGAGCGGTTGCCCCTGGTGATACACCGCCTGCGCTGCCCTGGTTAGACCACGGCCTTGCCCAAAAAGTGTGGATTTCGACAGTCAGTAACGTTTTGCAGCCAATTATTGTCACCCTGAGTCCTTCGGCTGAAGGACGAAGGGTCTAAAATGCCAGGATTTTAGATTCTTCGTCCCGATGCAATCGGGACTCAGAATGACATTTTGGGCAAAGCCGCTAGACCACTAAAAAGGCGTCATTTTCCCCTTTGTGTGTACCCGGCCGCCAATTGTTTGCCGGACGCCTTATGCTATACTTGATTTACCATAAGTGGGTCGTAGTTCAGGCGTTGGGGAATCTCCAGGGGTCTGGTGCTGGTCCGGACCTCTTTACCAGTACCAGCGGCAGCCAGCAAGCTCCAGCAGCACACTGCGAATTACATTCCCATATTGGGTAGCATTGCTGCCCGGCCGTGTCAGGAGCATCCCATGTCTCTCCAACATTTTCTTGAAATCTTGTCTGACCCCGCCGGGGAGTTCAACTCTTCCGACTTCATTGAAGTTTCTGGTTTGTCGCCCGCTGAACTGGGGACATTTGCCAAGACCTGGTTCATGGCGCCCATTGACCGGCAGTCTTATCTGGTCGGCCAGCTGGTGGAACTGGCGGAGGAGAACCCGGAGCTGGACTTCTTCGCCATTTTCAAGATGTGCTTGAAGAGCGATGCCGAACCGGTGCTCACCATGGCCATAGATGGGTTGTGGGAGTACGATGACCGCTCTGCCATTCCGCCCCTGGTGCAAGTTCTTCAGTCCCGCAGGACCCCGGCGGTGCGCGCCGCCGCCGCCACAGCCCTGGGCAAGTTTGCCGTCCTGGCGATGGAAGGCAAGGTGCTGGCCAAAGATGGCGACCTGGTGCGGGAAAGCCTGTTGAAAATCCTGAAAGACCCGGCGGAAGATTTGGAAGTTCGGCGGCGCAGCCTGGAAGCCGTGGCCCCTTTCAACAACGGCGAGGTGAAAAAATTCATCCAGTGGGCCTACAAGAGCGACGACTTGAAGCTCAGGGCCAGTTCCATATATGCCATGGGCCGCACTGGCGAAAGCGGATGGTTGTCGGTGCTATTCAAAGAACTGCAAAACCGGGAGCCGTCCATTCGTTATGAGACCGCCCAAGCCTGCGGCGAACTGGCCGACGAAGCTGCGGTGCCCCACCTGATTCCGCTGCTCCGGGACGATGACTACCAGGTGCAGCTTGCTGGCATCAACTCCCTGGGACAGATTGGCGGCCCGCTGGCCAAGCGCGCCTTGCTGCGGTGCGTCAAAGAGGGTGATGCCACGCTGGAGGAAGCGGCCCGTTCCGCCCTGGAAAACATCGAATTCCTGGAAGACCCCGTGGCCTTCCCTTCGGGGTAATGGTCTGCCCCCTTTCCCCGGCCCAGGCTGCCCGCCTGGCCCAGGCCCCCATCGCCCGGCTGGCCACCGCCGACGCCGCCGGGCAGCCCCACGTTATTCCAGTCTGCTATGCTTTTGACGGCCAGCACATCTACTCAGTGCTGGACCAGAAACCCAAGCGCGCGCCAGTGCTGCGTCTGCGCCGGGTGCGCAACATCCAGACTAATCCCCAGGTTTCCCTGGTGGTGGACCACTATGACCCCGACTGGCGGCACCTGTGGTATTTGCTGATTACTGGCGCCGCCCAGGTGCTGGAACCCGGCGCGGAGCAGGCGGGGGCCATTGCCCTGCTGCGTCAGAAATACCCCCAGTACCAGCAGATGGACATTGGCGGCAACCCGGTTATCAAGATTACTCCTGCCGCCGTAGTGGCCTGGGGGGATTGGAGTTGAAAACTTACCTGGCAGACGCTCCTGGCTGGCCAGCCTTCCGGCTGTGGGAGATCTTGTTGCTGGGATGCGTGGCCGCTTGAAAAGGTCAAGCAAGGTCCTGGTGCTGGTTTCGGTGCTGGCGGTGCTGGCTCTGGGAATTGGGGGATTTCTCCTGCGGTCCCTGTCCCAGCGAATATTTGGCGTGACAGAATTGGTTCCTCCGCCGGCCGTCAGCCTAAAGCCGGAGGTGCTGTTCCCCCTGGGGCCGGCGGCGGTGACCAATACCCTCCTATCGTCCTGGCTGGTTACTCTGGTTCTGATGGGCCTGTTTGTCCTGGCCGTGAGTCCTGCGGGAAAGTTCGTCCGCGGTCTCAAAACCAGCGTAGAATTCGCCCTGGAGTCCCTGCATAAACTGTTTACGGAAGTGGCAGGGGAAGGCGGCTCTGCGCTGACATTTTCCTTCGTGTTCGCCCTGTTTCTTTTTATTATTGCCAATGCTTGGGTGACACTGCTGCCGGTCTATGGCCAGGTAGTGCTGGACCCCGCTGGAAAGGGCGAGGCGCCGGTCCCCTTGCTGCGGGGCGCAGGCACCGACATTAATATGTCCCTTGCCCTGGCCCTGGCGGCAGGGGCCTACGTGGAAATCCATGCCTTTGCCGCCGGAGGCATGGCCTACGCCACCAGATTTTTCCCCATTCGTACTTTTCTGCAGGGACGAGTGCGTGCAGGGCTGGGAGAAACGTATCTGGCAACGCTGCACAACATTACCCTGGCCGCCAGGGTGTTTAGCTTTACCTTCCGGCTGTTCGGGGCTTTGACGGCAGGAGAACTGCTGCTGGCAGTCATTCCCTACCTGACGCCTCTAGTACTGGTGGTGCCCTTCTATGGCCTAGAGGTCTTGCTGGGACTGCTCCAGGCCCTGGTTTTTGCCGGGCTGACCCTGGTTTTCCTGGTCTTGTCCGAGCGGCATAAAGCTCCTTCCCTGGAAACAGGGGCGCTGCAATGATGGAAGTCCTGACCAGGCTGGGCGTGCACTGGCCCAGCCTGGTCATTTACACCATTAACTTCCTGGTCTTTTGGGCTGTGCTGCACTTTGTGGCAGTCCGCCCCTTCCTGAGAAAATTGCAGGAGCGTCGCCAGGAGGCAGAGGCGCGGCAGGCGGCGGCTGAAAGCATCCAGAAGCTCCAGGAAGAGGCTGCTGAGTCCAGAAGGTTGTTGCTGGCCCAGGCCCAGGAAGCGCGGGAGGCCCTGCTGCGCTCCGCCCAGCAACAGAGCGACCGGCTGGCGCAGGAGGGAAGGGAGCGCGGGCAAAGGAGTTTCCAAGATGAGCTGGAGCGGGCGCGCCAGCAAATCCAGCAAGAAACGGAGAAAGCCCGCCAGCATCTGCGTGGCTCCTTTGTGGAACTGGTGGCGGCGGCGGCAGGGCGTGCCCTGGGCAGGGCGCTGGACGAGCGTGAGCAAGCAAAGCTGGTAGAGGAAGCAGCCCAGGAACTAGCGGCGCTGCCGGTGGATGCAGGCTCCCCGGCAGTGTCGGGCTGGGCCATAGTGACTACTGCTGCTGAGTTAAATGCGGAGCAGCGGCGGTTTGTGGAAACCCGCTTGGCGGAGTGGGCGGGCCGAAATGTCCGGGTAATCTGGCGGGTGTCCCCTGCAGTCATAGGGGGCATCTCCGTGCACGCCGGCGACGTATTACTGGATGCCACTGTGTCTGGCCGGCTGGAACAGCTGCGGCAGAGCCTGATGTCCCAAGAGTAGGCCATGAGACCGCCAAGTATCGTTCAGTCCTTGCGCCGCCGTACTGGCGGTGTTTTTTATGGCTGGCGCATCACCGCCGCGGGCTTTCTCATTAACGCCCTGGCCGATGGCACCTATTTCATCGGTTTTACCGTGCTGTTCCTGCCCATCAGCCGGGATCTGGGAGTAAGCCGCACCGCCATATCCGTACCCTTTGCCCTGGCCCGCATCATTGGCGGCGGTCTGGGGCCCATCACCGGCCCAATGATTGACCGGTTCGGGCCCAGCCGCGTGCTGACCTTTGCCGCATTAACAGGCGGCTTGGGATTCGTCCTGCTTTACTGGACCCACAGCTACGCCTGGTTCCTGGTGGTCTACCTGGGGCTGGTCAGCGTTGGGATGCAAAGCGGCTTTGGCGCATCCACGGCCACTGCCGTCACCCAGTGGTTCCTGCGCCGCAGGAGCCTGGCCATGGCGGTTACCCAGACCGGTTACTCCTTTGGCGGGGCCGTCATTCCGCCGCTGTTTGCCCTGGGTGTCCAGACCGTGGGCTGGCGGACCTCAGCCCTCGTTGCGGGGCTGGGCATGTGGCTAATTGTCCTACCCCTGTCCACCCAGCTCCGGCGCTCGCCGGAAAGCATGGGCCTCCAGCCCGACGGCATCCCGGCGGCTGGCGGTGCTGCACCGGCGGCTCTTAGCCATTCCCAGGCCGTGATGCGAGATGTGTCCTGGCGGGAGGCGCTGCACACCTCCACCTACTGGCTGCTGGCCTGGAGCTTTGGCCTGCGCAGCATGGTCTGGGGGGCAATGGGCGTGCACCTGGTGGCAATCATGGTCTGGAAGGGGTTGCCCGAGGCCACCGCCGGATATCTGATAGGTTTCTGGGCATTGGCCTGGGCCCCGGCGGTGCTTCTGCTGGGCTGGCTGGGAGACCGCTGGCCCAAACAAAAGGTTGCGGCCTTGGGGAGCTTTGTGGCCCTGGCTGGGGTGCTGGCTCTGGCATTGCTGGACCAGGTGCAGGTGTGGCAGATGGCCCTGATTTTGCTGCTGCTGGCCCCCAACGAGGCAGGCTGGGGCCTGGGCTGGGCCATGCTGGGGGATTTTTTCGGGCGGCGGCACTTTGCCACCCTGCGGGGCGGCGTAATTGCGGTGCAGGCCTTTATGGGCGTGGGCGCGCCGGTCTATTCCGGCTGGGTCTATGACGAGACCGGCGGCTATACGTGGGTAGTCTGGCCGGTGCTGGGGCTGGTGGCCGCCAGTGGGCTGGCCTTCTGGTTCTTGCCAAGACCAAGGGTGGGTGGGTGAAACCCGCTTCCTGCACATGAGGTATAATTGGGCCACTGCCAGGGCAGGCCTCTTACGATAGCGCGTGTCGCCCATTACGGTGCGGGCCGGGCATTTTAGAATGCTATGCCGTCCTCAGAACGAGCATCTCCCATATTGGTAACATTCTGCCCCAGCCTCCGGGATGGTGGAATGCCCAAACCCCTGGAGGCGTTGCTGCGCCGTGTCACGGACCGGGTGAAGCGGGCCGCCAAGGCCAACAGCTGGCCTCTCCGGCGGATTGAAATAGGCCCTTACCAGGACCCCGAAGCAACTGGCTGGGAGTACCTGGTGCTGACCCTGGTGTTTGATGCTACTTTTGAGGCTGCCAACCGTTACCTGCACCAACTCTACCAACACCTGGACAAGTTTAGTTGTAGTTTGGACGAAAGGGACCCTAGTCTTTTAAGGAGGCTAATCTACTTTGACGTCGCCGTCGCCCAGCACATTGCCGGTAGTGAACCCCCGGTCCTATCTGGAACTGGCGACTGAATTGGCTGGAAGGCGCGAGTCCCACTCCATCCGCACCGCCGGTGGCCGGGCTTACTATGCTGCCTTTCTTGCCAGCCGGGACACTCTGGCGGCAAAGGGCTATACTCTCAGGTACGCTGGCGCTTCCGCTCATGCCGGGGTAACTCAGGCTCTGGGGACAATTCTGGATGAAGGTGTGGGTAATGAGGAAAATCGGCTGCGCCGGGCAAGGAACCAGCTTACTTACGACACGGACCAAGTAGTATGGCCGCCAGGGCAGTCAGTCCAGTGGATGATTGACACGGCCCGGGAAATCATCGAGGCAGTAACGGCACTGCCGGAGAATCGATGAGAGCCGGAACCAATATCACGTGGTTTAGTCACATCTGTAGAAAAGGAGCACAACCATGAACGGAGTCACCGCCATCGCCAATGTCCTCAAGCTGGAAGGGGTGGACTTCATCGCCTGTATGCCTTCCAACCCCCTTATTGAAGCCGCCGCCATCGCCGGCATCCGGCCCATCGTCTGCCGCCAGGAGCGCACCGGCGTTCACATGGCCGACGGCTTTGCCCGCATCACCAACGGCAAGAAGCTGGGCATCTTTTTGATGCAGGCCGGGCCGGGGGCGGAGAACGCCATGGGCGGCGTGGCCCAGGCCTACGCCGATTCAGTGCCCATCCTGCTGCTGCCCGCGGGGGCCTCCCGCCGCCGCCTGGGCACTGCGCCGGTGTTCAGCCCCACCCGCAGCTATGAGAGCATCACCAAGTGGTCGGCCCAGATTAACTTCGCCGACCGGGTGCCGGAGCTGATGCGCCGGGCCATGACCAAGCTGCGCTCCGGCAAGCCCGGCCCGGTGTTGCTGGAGATTCCCCAGGACGTGGCTACCGAGGAAATCAAGGAAGAGGCCTTCGACTACCAGCCGCCCCAATTCGTCCGCACCGCCGCCGACCCCGAAGCCGTGCGCCGCGCCGTGCGGGCCATGCTCCAGGCCCAGCGCCCCGTCATCCAGGCCGGGCAGGGTGTGCTGTATGGGGAAGCCACCCCGGAATTGCTGGAGGTGGCCGAGTTCCTCCAAGCGCCCGTTTACACTACCCTCTCAGGCAAGAGCGCCTTTCCGGAGAACCACCCCCTGGCCCTGGGCACTGCGGCGGGCAGCACCACCGGCATGGTGCACCAGTTCCTCACCCGCGCCGACCTGGTGTTTGGCATCGGCACCAGCTTCACCAAGGCCAATACCGCCGCACCCATCCTGCCGGGCAAGACGCTAATCCACGCCACCAATGAGGCCGACGACATTAACAAGGACTACGCCAGCCAGCACGCCCTGGTGGGCGACGCCAAGCTAGTGCTGACCCAGGTGCTGGAGGAACTGAAGCGCCAGGGCCGCCCCAAGAGCCGCGCCGAGGCCCAAGCGGTGCAGGGGGACATCCGCCGGGTCAAGGAGCAGTGGCTGGCCCAGTGGATGCCCAAACTTACCTCCGACGAAACGCCCATCAACCCCTACCGGGTCATCTGGGACCTGATGCACACTGTGGACCTGGACAACGTCATCGTCACCCACGACTCCGGTAGCTCCCGGGAAGAAGTTTCTCCCTTCTGGGAAGCCCGCGCGCCCCGCAGCTTCATCGGCTGGGGCAAGTCCACCCAGCTGGGCTACAGCCTGGGCCTGGCTATGGGCGCCAAACTGGCAGCCCCGGAGAAGCTGGTGATTAACATCATGGGCGACGCCGCCTTCGGCATGGTGGGCCTGGACGTGGAGACGGCGGTGCGCTCCAAAATACCCATCCTGACCATCATACTGAACAACTCGACCATGGCGATTTACCCCGACAGCCGGGTGCCCACGGCCCAGAGTAAGTTCCGCCTGAAGGAGCTTTCCGGCAACTTTGCCGAGGTGGCCCAAGCGTTGGGCGCCTACAGCGAGAAAGTGACCCAGCCCAGGGAACTGGTGCCCGCATTCCAGCGCGCCATTGCCGCCACCCAGCGCGGCGAGCCAGCATTGCTGGAGGTTATCACCGTGGAGGAGGGCGCCCAGTCCAAATTCCAGTGGCGGTAGCCGCGCTGCCGCCAGGGCGTGAGCAGGTGATTGACCCCGGCAATTGCTAAGCCTTCCTTTCCCAGGTTGTTTCGCAAGGGTGCGGTATACCGCACCCTTTTCCTTTACTTCCGATGGGAATCCAATGTTGTCATCAGGACGTAATTACGATTGATGGCCATCGCGTAAATGAGTCTTTGACTACCGGAGGTTGCACCCAATGCGTAGGAAAATCTACGGCTCCATTCTTGGACTCGCGGCGCTGGCCGTGGCGGCTGTGGGCGTGCTGGCGTTTTCCTCAGCCAAGGCGGCGGAGGAATCCACTGCAACGTATCAGGTGACCATCACCAACTTGACCCGCGGGCAGATTTTCTCTCCGCCTGTAGTAGCCCTGCACAACAATACCGCAGCGCCATTGTTTACCCTTGGTTCCCCAGCCAGTGCCGAACTGGCGGCGTTGGCGGAAGATGGCATGACCGGTCCGCTGGAGACTGCTCTGCAATCAGCGCCCGGCGTGGGCGCAGTGGAAGCCTTTGGCGGGCCGTTGCTGCCTGGCGGCACAGCTTCTATCGAGATTAGCGCCACCGGCCCGTTCAACCTGCTGTCCCTGGCGGGGATGCTGGTAACTACCAACGACGCATTCTTTGCGCTGAACGGCGCGGCGGCGGCCAAAGGCCCGTTCCCCATCACCTATTACTCGCCCGCCTATGATGCCGGAAGCGAGGCCAATAATGAGGACTGCGCCTTTATCCCAGGGCCGCCCTGCGGCAATGCAGGCGTGCGCAGCACTCCCGGCGAAGGCTACGTCCACATCCACGCAGGCATCCACGGCGTTGCCGATCTGACGCCCGCCGACCACGACTGGCGCAACCCGGTGGCGCTGATTACCGTGCGCCGCATGAACGCCAGCCAGTAAGAGTACCCCGGCATTGCCCGGTCTGCCGATGGGGGCAGGCCGAAATGACCTGCCCCTCTTTGCTGCCTCTGGGTGGCGGGGCTGCGCTGGGGTATAATGGGCTGGCGGAGCCACGGGCCTGCTGGGGGTTATCACCGTGGAGGAGGGCGCCCAGTCCAAATTCCAGTGCGGTAGCCGCGCTGCCGCCAGGGCGTGAGCAGGTGATTGCCTCCGGCAATTGCTAAGAGGGTGTGTGAGAATTCCCGCTCGTGGTGAGCTTGTCCAACCATGAGCGGGCTAAAATCTACTCATCCTTCGACAAGCTCAGGATGAGCGGGCTGGGTAGACGGCATTTCTCACACAGGCTCTAAGGGATCTGGTGCCTTAACTTCAGTTTGATGTTGTCCAGACCCGCAGAAAGAAGGGAAACACGGCGGGGAGATTGAAAGCCATGTCCCACCTACCCACCCTCACCACCGCCACCTGGCGCAGGCTGCTGACCAACCTGCGGCACGGCAATGATACAATACGCACATATGATTAACGCAGGCATTAGCCTGTACCAACCGCTCTGCCAGATGGAGTAGTCATGGACCTTTCCGCTACATTGGCTGAGATTGCCTCCCTCAGCGTGGATGAACGAATTCGTCTTCTGGAGGCCATCTGGGACAGCATCGCCACCGAGCCTGGTCAACCTGAGCTTACCGAAGCCCAGAAGCAGGAACTGGAGCGGCGATTGGCGTCCCATGCCTCGCATCCCGAGAACGTTGTGCCTTGGGAAGATGTTAAGGCGCAAGCATTGAAGAGATCGCAGCGGTGAGTCTGCCGGTCGTCCTGCGACCCGAAGCCCAAGTTGAGTTTGATGAAGCCTTTGATTGGTATGAGCAGCAGCGGCCTGGACTCGGCAAAGATTTCGCTGCGTATGTGCAGGCTGTCTTGGACCGGATTGGCGCCACACCCCAACTGTACCCCCAGGTTTTCCAAGAGGTACGCCGGGTGGTGATGCGGCGCTTTCCATACTCGATCTTCTACAAAGTCGAGCCGCAGCAGGTGGTGGCGCTGGCGATATTCCATGGCTGGCGTGACCCAAAGGCCTGGCAAACCCGCGCCTAACAATGAGCACGAGAGTGCCAAATAGAATAAGCACACCGCATCGAAGAGTTTAGCCCATGCCCCACCCCTCCCTCACCACCGCCGCCCGGCGCATCCTGCTGACCAACCTGCGGCAGGGGGTGGCCCCCTGGAACGGCAAACCCTACAGCTTCGTCTGTCCCTCTCTGCGCAGCTACCCCTTTCAGTGGTTCTGGGACTCTTGCTTCCACGCCATCGCCCTGCTGCACCTGGACACCGTGCAGGCCCGGGCCGAGCTGACCACCCTGCTCAGCGCCGCCCAGCCCGACGGCTTAATCCCCCATCTGGTCTTTTGGGAGATGGAGAAGCAACCCCAGTTCCTGCGCCGCAACCTGGTGGGCCAGACCTCGCCCCACTTCAGCAGCACTATCCAGCCGCCCATCATCGCCTATGCGGTGGAGCGGGTGTGCCAGGCTACCGGCGACGAAGCCTTCAAGCAGGCGGCGCTGCCTCCCCTGATGGCCTACTACCGCTGGCTGCGCCGAGTGCGGGACCCCGACGCCGACGGCCTCATCGCCATTCTGCAACCCGAGGAGTCGGGCGTGGACTGCTCCCCCAAGTACGACGACTTGCTGGGGCTGGAGGAGTTAACCAATTCTGGCTTTATTGCGGCCTTGAAGAAAGTTTATGCAGACTACGCCCCCCTACGTCCTTCTGGGGAAGGACTGCGCTCTGACGACCGGGCCATTCTGGCCCTGGACCGTTTCCACGTGGAGGATGTGATGGTCAACAGCATCTACGCCCAGGGCCTGCGCGCCTTGGCCCGGTTGCTGGGCGATGCGCCGGAGTCTGCAGAGTTCAGCGCCCAGGCGGTAAAGACCCGCGACGCCCTGCTGAACAAGTGTTGGGACGAAGAGTCCGGAGCTTTCTTTGACCTGGCGGGCGTGGCGGAGCGACCGGTGAAGGTGGTGACCATCAGCTCCCTGATGCCCCTGGTGCTGGAGGACTTGCCCCAGCCGGTGGTGCGGCGGCTGGTGGAGCAGTGGGTTACCGCGCCGGAGCATTTCTGGACGCCTTACCCGCTGCCTTCCGTGCCCGCCTCGGACCCCAAGTTTCTGCCTGGCGACCCTCGCGGCTTCATCTGGCGCGGCCCCACGTGGATTAACACCAACTGGTTTTTGTCCAGGGCGCTGCGGCAGCGCGGCTACCTTGAGTTGGCGAACACCATTGTGGCCCGTTCTCAGGAACTGGTGTCAAAGTCCGGCTTTCGGGAGTACTACCACCCGTACACTGGCGAGGGCCTGGGCGCGCGGGACTTTGGCTGGTCCACGCTGGTGCTGGACATGTGACCACAGAGTGGTGTCTCCACGGGTTATTGTGGGTAATGAGGAATCTACTCGTCGCACCGGCGAAAGCCGGTGTCCAGATAAAGGGTGGTCGCGGACGTCCCCTGGGTTCCAGCTTGCGCCGGAATGACGAGGGGGCGACTGACTCAATACCTGTCAACCGCTACTTTATGCCAAAGGCCAGCGCTACTGCTCCCTGGTAGTCCTTGTTAAAATTCAGGCCCGTGCGGGTGCCCCAGTAGGAGGTCATGTAAAGGTAGCCATTGTATTCTGTAATGGGGCTGTGTATCTTGCCGTGACCAAAAGCCCCCGGCACGTGGCTGGTGGCGGTCAGAATGTCTCCCACGGCGGACAACTTGCGGGTAATGGGGTCGTACTCGTATAGGTAGGAATTGCCGTCAATGCCTTTATGGTCGCCAATGGCGGAGTAAAACCGGCCATCGGAAGCCAGCAGCGCCGCGCCCCATTGGGACCAGGGGTCTCCTTGGTAGTTGGGCCGGGGGTGCCGCACGAAGTCTATAGTGGGAGTAGTTGTCGCCACCGTATGAATCGGCAGGCCGGAGCGGTCTTTGATGAACAGAGGCGAAGTATCGGAAACCGCGCTGGCTTGCAGCGGTGGTTGTGCGGGCGTCTCCGCCGCGCCGCTGGGCAGCGTCACCCGCCGGTTGGCCGGGACGCCGTTCCTGCGATAGACCGGCCCGTTGAAAGGCATGGTCACCACCACGTCCACCGATGTCTCCGTCCCCAGGCCGAAGTGGGCTACTGCTGGCTGGGAGGATGAGAAGCCGTAAGCGGCGCTGATTTCCACGGCGCCCAGCAGCCCGGCGGCGTTGCCGCTCATTCCCGCCTTGTAAATGCTCACCCTGGCTCCCAGGCCCATTGGGGTGACGCCATCATCAACCTGCATTTGCAGCCAGTTCCCCGGCGCGCCCCGATTTTCTAGCAGCATGGGCGGCGCAGCGCCCTGGCCCAGCACCGCGCTCCATTCGGGGAAGAACACGTCCAGCCTGCCGTCCCGGTTGTAGTCGGCCACCGGCCCCCCGGCGTAGTAATGGGGGTTGACGATGGCCAGCGAATTGGACCGAAGAGTCCCGCCGGAGACCCCCGCGTTGGTGAAAATCAGCGGCGCAGGGCCGTCCGGCGTGTCAATGCGCACCGAAGTATAGATGTCCGGCCAGCCGTCGTTGTCAAAGTCCTGGATTTCCACATGGGGGGCTTTGGACAGGATGGGCGGCAATCCAGAGCTGGCGGTTACGTCCTCAAACACCGGGTCGCCGTTGCGCATCCCCCGGTTCAAGTACACCCGCAGAGATACGCCCTGCCCTTGCTCCACTGATGACCCAAAGTGGTGTCCCACTACCAGGTCCAGCCGTCCATCTCTGTCCAGGTCGCCAAAGGCGGCGCCGGATACCCAGTCCTCATTGCCCTTGACCAGGGGTGTCCAGTCAAAGACCTGGCTTTCCAGCTTGCGAAAGGCGCCGTCGCCTCTGGATAGGAACAGGTAGTTGCGGTTGGCATCCTTTGCCGTGGGGCCGCCCGCCACAAACAAGTCCGGCCAGCCGTCGCCGGTCACGTCGGCTGCCGCCGCTCCCAGTCCGTGGATGTCCAGGGGCAGGCCCGCCGCCGCGGTGGCGTCCTCAAAGGCCAGGTTGCCCTTGTTCTTCAGCAGCGCCGACGGCCCGCTGCCCCGCAGAGCGTCGGCCGCCACAAACAGGTCCAGCAGGCCGTCGTGGTTATAGTCCAGCACCACCACCTGCCGCCCGTTGCTGGACTGAACGTCGATGCCGCTGGCGGCTGTCACGCCGGTCAGGACGCCGCCGTCGTTGCGCCAGACATGGGACGGCTCGCTGGCCGGGCCGGTAGCAGTGGCGATGCGGTTGTTGGACAGGAACGGGTCCAGGTCGCCGTCGTTGTCCAGGTCAGCCAGGGCTGAACCCGCGCCGCGGCCCTGCACCGCCAGGCTGGCCTGTCCAGAGTCCTGAAACACGCCACGGCGGTTCAGGAACAGTTTGTTGGGCACGGCAGCCGTCCCTTCTACAAAAGTGCCCACGAAGAGGTCCAGCCAGCCATCGCCGTCCACGTCGCCCCAGGAGGAAGTGTGTATGTAAGCATTGCCCAGGGGCGCCGCCAACCCAACCTGGGCGGCGGCGTCCCGGAAGCGCAGCCTGGGCGCGGCGGCGTAAGTAGTCTCGCTTTCGGGGATGTGCACCACCATGACTGCCGGGCTGCCGAAGGGAGCAGTAGTGCGAGTGCCAGGGATTACATCCATGCCGTTGATGTTAATGAACAAGCGCCGACCCTCGGGGTCCAGGTCAAACCCGTAAGTGCCCCCCACGCGGTAGCGGTGCTGGCTTTCGTAAAACTCGTTAAGAAAGGCGATGACCTTGATCTGGCGCTTCTGGATATTGTATTGAAGGACCGGCGTGCCCAACTGAAAAGCCTGGCCGTGGGCGCCAGGCATAAAGTAAAAATAGCGATCCGTGGGGTCCAGCACCATGTGGGTGGTGTAGTGCCATGCCGTGCCCAGTTGCTCTACCTTGTTGCTCTCCGGGTGGTATCGGAAAAGCTGATTATCCGGTGTGTCCGTAGCCCCGTAAATCCAGCCGTCAGCCGCCTGGCGAGTGGAGGCCCGCAGCCGTCCCGGCAGGGCCACGTCCAGCACCGTTACCTGATTGGTCTGGGGGCTGTAGCGGGCCAGCCCTTTGGCCTTCACGGAGAAGTAGGCGTTGCCCTGGCGGTCCACCATGATGTTGCGGAACCCGGTGTGGATGTCGGCGTTGCCGGAGTAAATGACCTGCCTTTGGTTCACGTCATAGACCACAAATGGGCCTTCGTCCGGGTCAGACGAAGGGCCAACGACCTCCGCATACAGCAGGTTTCCCCACATGTTGGTGGAAGGCAGGCCGTACTCCGGCAGAGGCTCGCCCAGGCTCTGGAGGGTTCTTCCGACTGTGGAAGCTGGGCCTGGGGTTGGCAAGAAGGGAGTGGGCATTGGCGGAAGGACGGTGGGAATGGGTGTTGCTGTTGCCATGGGCGTTGGTCTAGGCGTCGGCGCGGGACTTGGCAGGGCAGTGGGTGCTGCCGTAGGCGAAGGAGTCGCCACTGGTGTGGCGGCAGCCGTGGGACTGGCAACCGTAGCCACGGGCGTGGCCTGGGGCGTGATGACCGGACTCGGCGTTGCCGCAGGCGCAGTCGCGGAGCAGGCCGCCAGCAGGACGAGCAGCGGCAAGCAGAGTAAAAGTCTCCTTGTTTTCAGCCTCCCATTCAGGCCTGGGAGAGGATGCAGGAAGCCGGCGATATGCCCTTTCGCCAGACGGCGTAACGGGTAATTTCCAGTGTACGCCTTCACTCCTAGGGATTGACAACCCCCTGGCCGCCTGTTGAAATGGGCGCAGCCTTGGCCGGGAATGCTTTCAGCCCCCGCGCCAGGTGGGCAACGTGACCCAGGAGGAAACAGTTATGGTAGTTGTTGATACTCATTGCCACGCCTCGACCTGCTGGTTTGAGCCGGTGGAAATCCTGCTGGACCAGATGACCCGCAACGGCGTGGACAAGGCCGCGCTCATTCAAATCCGCGGCCAGTACGATAACACTTACGTCTTGGAGTGTGTCCACAGATTTCCCGGCCGGTTTTCCGCCGTGGTTATTGTGGACACCTCCCGTCCGGATGCTCCCGCCCAGCTGGAGCGGTGGGTCAAGCAGGGGGCGGAGGGCATCCGCCTGAACCCCAGCGACCATTCTCCGGGGCGGGACAAGCTGGCTATCTGGCGCAAGGCCGTGGAACTGGGTGTTCCGGTCAGCAGCGGCGGGACCCTGGAGGAGTTTGCCTCCGCCGAATTTGAGAGCATTATCAAGGAGTTCCCCAGCCTGAACATTGTCATTGAGCACCTGGGGGGCATAGGCCGCCAATATCTGAACGCCCGCAAGGGCACGCAGCCAACCCTGGATGGCTACAAGAAGGTGTTGGCTCTGGCCCAGTACCCCAATACCTATATGAAGGTGCCAGGCCTGGGCGAGTTCTGCCCCCGGCCCCAGCCCATGATTCAGCCTGCGCCCTTTACTGAAATTCCCGGCTTGATAGAGATGGCGCTGGAGGCTTTTGGCCCCCAACGGCTAATGTGGGGCAGCGACTTTCCGCCGGTGGCTAACCGCGAGGGTTACCGCAACGCCCTGAACCTTCCCAGGCAGATGGTGGACTATGGCGGTGAGGAAAACCGGGATTGGGTTTTTGGCGGCACTGCCGCCACGCTGTGGAAGTTCCCGGAGTAACGTGGAGACCGCTAACCGCGGAGAGCGCCGAGGACGCGGAGAAACTGGAGATTAAGTTCTATCGTCTCGGCGCTCTCTGCGTTCTCGGCGGTGAATATTTTCAGGCGTGATACATAATAAACGAGGGAGGAAGCCATGAAGCTGGTGCTGTTTGACGACTATAAACTGGGCGTGCTCAAGGGCAACAACGTGGTGGACGTGCGGAGCGCGGTGGCGGGACTGACCCACACCTCTCCCCAGGACTTGATGGGCCAGCTAATCCAGAAGTTTGGCCAGTACCGCGCCCCTATTGAGCAGCTGGCCGAGCGGTCTCGCGGTGTCCCCCTGCGCCAGGTGCGGCTGCGGGCTCCGCTGCCTGCGCCCACCCGCATTGTGTGCATGGCGGTCAACTACATGGAGCACGGCACCCGCGCCAAAGCGGCGGATACCGATGCCTTCCTCAAATCCGCCAGCGCAGTCATCGGCGACGGCGATACGGTGGTGCTGCCTGACTGCCAGCCCACCATTTTCGAGCAGGAGGCAGAGTTGGGGCTGGTTATTGGCAAGACCGCCAGCAAGATTAAAGCTGCGGATGCCTACGACTACATCTTTGGCTACACCAACTTTGTGGACGTGTCCGCCCGCGGCTTCCGGCCCGAGGGACGGGGCAGCTTCTTCTGGGGCAAGAGCTGGGATACCTTTGCACCCATGGGGCCAGCCCTGGTCACTGCCGATGAAGTGGCCGACCCCATGAACCTCAATGTGAAGTGCTGGATTAACGGCAAACTTTATCAGGACTACCCCACCAGCGACATGGCCAACGACATTCCCCATCTGATGGAGTGGGTTACCTGGATTACTACCCTCCAGCCTGGCGACGTGGTGGCCTGCGGCACCAACCACACTGGACTGTGCGGCATCCAGAACGGCGACCGCATTGAGGTGGAGACCCAGGGCCTGGGCCGGCTGACCGTTTCGGTCAAGGACGAGCTGGGCCGGGAATGGTCCCGCGCCCCCCGCCGGGAAAAGACCCCAGAGGAGATTAAAGCCATTGGCGGCCCGGCCTCCTTTGAGCGCCTGAATCGCTAACAAGTAAAGACGATTCCTGGTAGTGTATCAGTTTGTGTGAGAATTCTACCCGTCGCACCGGCGAAAGCCGGTGCCCAGAAAAGCGCCAGGTTGCCATGATTCCTGGATTCCGGCGGAAGCCGGAGTGACGAAGACCTTATTGATACACTACCCGATTCCTGGCAAAGTGCGCTAAACCCGTGCACCTGCCTGCTTGCCTCAGCCCGCCCTTGAAGGAGTAGGATAGGCGCGTTGAAAGGGGACGAGGCTGTCTTCTTTCGGCGTAAAATTGCGCCGCCTTCGAGGAGAAGTTACGGGCAAAAAGCTGCTAATAGGCTGGATTGCAGTCTTTATAGTGTGGATGGTGGGGGACTTCGTCATTCACGGCGGGATATTGCGCAGCTACTACACGCAGTTCCAGGGCGTGTTCCGCTCGCCAGAAGAGTCCCAAAAATATCTGCCCATCATGGTGCTGGCCCACCTGGTTATGGCCTTTGCCTTCAGCATGATATTCTCGGAGACCGCTCCGGACAGGCCGTGGCTCCAACGGGGCCTGCGCTTCGGGATAGCCGTTGCCCTGCTGATGGCGGTGCCTACCTACGCTATTTATTTCGTGGTGCAGCCCATATCCGGCACGCTGGCGTCGCTGCAAATCCTGCTGGGTTCACTGCTGGTGATAATCTTGGGTGTCGTGGCTGGGTTTATCATCCGGAGCGACACCGCTTCAGAGCGTGTGTGAGAAATGCCGTCTACCCAGCCCGCTCATCCTGAGCTTGTCGAAGGATGAGTAGCTTTTAGCCCGCTCATGGTTGGACAAGCCCCGACCTGGTCGGGATCCCGATACGTCGGGACTCACCACGATCGGGAATTGTCACATACCCTCTTGGAGGGTATCTAAAAAGGCTAGGCGCTCGTGGTTCGACATGCTCACCGCGGGCGGTCCTTCAGCCGAAGGACGCTCACCCTGAGCTGGTCGAAGGGTGAGCGGTGGTAGGGCACAGCACTTTTTAAACACGCTCTCAGAACTTGTGTGACCCTGTTGAAAACAGCGGGGGTGCAGGAGGCGCGGCCCCCGCCGTCCTTCCCAGGAAGGATGGGGTGTCCCTAGAAATGCCCTTTTCTCCTCATCCCCCCACAAAGCGGGGCTTGTCTCAAAAATGTCATTCTGAGGAGTGACGATGGCATCGGGACGACGAAGAATCTAAACAACTGGATAATAATCTACGATAGGCGCCTATACGACTTGGATTTTAGATCCTTCGTCTCGCTCGGGATGACAGTTTCAGTCAGGCGCAGGTGTTTTGAGGCAACACCCGCAAAGTGGGAGATGGGGAGGAGGGGGTGAGGGCTAAAAGGGTGCGTGTCCAGGGGCGTTTTGCCTGTGCAGGTAGTTGATTTCAACGGAGTTGCCAAGCTCCAAGTTTCCGAAGCCGGGCTGCAACTGCCCTTCACCAAGCACAGGAAATAAATGGGCATGAAAATCTACTTTGCTGGCTCCATACGGGCGGGCCGCCAGGACCAGGAGCTTTACGGGCAGTTGATTAACCACCTGCGCCAGTACGGGGCCGTGCTGACCGAGCATGTGGGTAGCCCCGCCTTGGGCTGGCGTGGCGATGACGGCCCCTCCGACCAATGGATTTACCAGCGGGACATGGCCTGGCTTACCGAGGCGGACCTGGTGGTGGCGGAGGTTTCTGTGCCCTCCCTGGGCGTGGGGTATGAATTGGGCCGCGCCGAGGCCCTGGGCAAAGAGGTCTTGTGTTTGTACCGGGAGCAAGCGGACCGCAGGCTGTCTGCCATGGTTTCAGGCAATCCCCAATTCCAAGTGGTTGCCTACGCCACCCTCTTGGAAGCAACCCATGCCATTGACCAGTTTTGCTGCAGCCAGAGCATGGAGCGATCAGGCTGAAAGCCTTGCTTAGACAGGTTTTGGTTGTGTATCAGTTTGTCCCAAGCCTAAACTCGTCGCACCCCGACTTGTCGGGGTGCCCAGATACTTGCATGATTTAGGATCTTCCTAAGTTCCGGCTTTCGCCGGAACGACGAATGGCCAATTGATACACTGCTCAGGCTCTGCCAGACTTGCGCAGCCCCGGCGGGCCAGGGTCGTTTCTTTATCGGCAAACTTGTAGGGGCATCCCGACCCGTCGGGACTGCGCCCTGATTAGGCAACGGGCCCACCAAGGGGTGCCCATGCGGGACCCTCCGAGAATGCAACAACCCTG
>VGZV01000034.1 GCA_016872385.1 SAR202 cluster bacterium
ATCAATTTCAGGTACTTGCGCCGTTCATCCACGGTCATCTTCTCTTCACTCGCCATGATTCCCTCGGTAACATTTCTAGCTGAGGGAACCATACCCCTTTGGGTAACATTTTAGGTGAGTGAATACGGAAACTTGTTTCCCAATAGGGGCGATTGTATAATGTGAGCTTCTAGTCACCTATCCATTTCCCCAGCCCGTCTGGAGTTTTTTGAGGCGGTCTGGAAGCCCGAAAGCAGGTGTGGATGACTCCCGATTACGACCTGGTTATTCTTGGCGCAGGACCCGGCGGGTATGTGGCGGCTATCCGGGCCGGCCAGCTTGGCATGCGCACCGCCATAGTAGAGCGCGAGGCCCTGGGCGGGGTTTGCCTTAACTGGGGTTGCATCCCCAGCAAATCCCTGCTGAAGAATGCTGAGGTGTTGTCTTACTTCCAGCGGGCGGAGGAGTTCGGCATCCATCTGGAAGGCTATGTTGCAGACTACGCCCTGGCTGTGGAACGCAGCCGCCAGGTGGTGGACCGCAACACCCGGGGCGTGGCCTACCTGCTACGCAAGAACCACGTGGAACAGATAGAAGGCGCCGGGCGGCTCAAGGGGCATGGCCTGGTGTCCGTGGAACCCAGCGGCCGCCAACTGACTGCCAAGAACATAATAATTGCCACTGGGGCGCGGCCCCGCAGCGTACCTTCCATCCCGGTGGACGGGGACAAAATTATCACCAGCCGGGAGTCCATCGTCCTGACCCAATTGCCTGGTTCCATTGCCATAGTCGGCGGCGGGGCCATTGGCGTGGAATTTGCCGAGATATACCATAGTTACGGCGTGGCCGTCACCGTAGTGGAATTGCTGCCAAGGCTGGTGCCCAACGAAGACGAAGAAATAAGCCGGGTGCTGGAGCGTGCCTTGACCCGCCGGGGCATCAAGGCGCTGACTGGTACAACGGTGACCGGGGTTGATGCCTCCGGAACAGGCGTTGTTCTCAAAGTGCAAAAGGACGGGGCAGGCCAGGACCTTGCTGTGGACAAGGTGCTGGTGGCCATTGGTGTGCAGCCTAACACTGAAGAGCTGGGCCTGGAGCTGCTGGGAGTCGCCACCCAGCGGGGTTACATTCAGGTGGATGATAACCTCCAAACCAACGTGCCGGGGATTTATGCCGTGGGCGACGTAACGGGCAAGCTGGCCCTGGCCCACGTGGCGTCCGCCCAGGGAGTGACGGCGGTGGAACACATTGCCGGGCTGGGGCCGCAACCCCTGGACTATCAGTTTATGCCCCGCTGCACCTACTGCCGCCCCCAGATTGCCAGCTTTGGTCTGACGGAAGCTCAGGCCAAAGAACAGGGCCATGACGTAAAAGTTGGCAAGTTCAATGTCCAGGCCAACGGCAAGGCCCTGGCCCAAGGGGAAACCGACGGGCTGGTCAAGCTGGTGGTGGACGGCAAGTACGGGGAACTGCTGGGCGGGCACCTGATTGGCCCGGAGGTGACGGAGCTGCTGGGTGAGCTGACCATGACCCGGCTGCTGGAAGGGACCACTCTGGAGATGGGCTGGGCCGTGCATGCCCACCCCACATTGTCCGAGATGCTCAAGGAAGCCGCTCTCAGCGCCCAGGGCCGGGCGCTGCACATGTAGTCTGGGACAGACTCACTTTGCCAAGTCCCGCAATGCGGAAAGGTTGGTGCTAATCCTTTGACCGCCATAGACCGCCAGCGTTTGAGCAAGAACCAGCTCTTGGGTCTCTATCGTCAGATGCATCTAATCCGTGAATTTGAGCGGGAGTGCGAGCGGCAGTACACCCGGGGCCACATAAAGGGGTTTTTGCACGTATACAGCGGCGAGGAAGCCATTGCCGTGGGAGCGATTTCCACGCTGGAGCCGCAGGACTACGTGGTCACCCACTACCGGGACCACGGCCACGCCTTGGCCAGGGGAGTCAGCAGCAAGGACATAATGGCCGAGCTGTTCGGCAAAGCCACTGGATGCAGCAAGGGCCGGGGCGGCTCCATGCACCTGTTTGACGCCAGCAAGAACTTCATGGGCGGGTATGCTATTGTGGGCGGCCAGCTTCCGGTGGCCACTGGTCTGGCCCTGGCTTCCCAGTATCGGGGGGAAAACCGCATCGCCCTGTGCTTCATGGGCGACGGCGCGCTTAACGAGGGCGAGTTCCACGAGGCCATGAACTTGGCGGCCATCTGGAAGCTGCCGGTCATATTCTTCTGTGAGAACAACCTGTACGGTATGGGAGCCCCTGCCTCCACCACCCTGATCATGCACCAGGAGATTTACCGCATGGCCGCCGCCTATGGCATACCAGGGGCGGAGGTGGACGGCAACGACGTGCTGGCGGTGCGGGAATTGATGCTGGAAGTGGTGCAGCGGGTGCGGGGCGGCCAGGGGCCGTACTTCATTGAAGCCAAGACCTATCGCCTGCGGGGACACTCCATTGCCGACCCGGCCAACTACCGGCCTCCGGAAGAGGTGAGTTACTGGCAGTCCCGGGACCCGGTACCGCGCTTTAAGGAGTGGCTGCTGGCAGAAGGCCAGGCCAGCCAGGCAGAAATAGACCAGGTAGGCGCTTCAGTGGAACAGGAGATTGTGGCGGCAGCCCAATTTGCGGAAAGCAGTCCTTTCCCCCAGCCCCAGGACCTGCATAAGTGGGTCTATGAGGAGGGCCAGGCCTAATGGCGATTATCTCTTACCGCGAGGCCGTGTCCCAGGCCCTGCGCGAAGCCCTGGAAGAAGACCACCGTTTCTTCCTGATGGGGGAAGACATTGGGCCTTATGGCGGTTCCTTTGCTGTGACCCGGGGGTTTTGGGAGGAGTTTGGCCCAGAGCGCGTCAAGGACTCCCCCTTGTCAGAGTCAGCCATCGTGGGCGCAGGCGTCGGCGCAGCTATGGCCGGGCTGCGGCCCATGGTCGAAATAATGACCATCAACTTCTCCCTGCTGGCCATTGACCAGATAGTCAACCACGCTGCCAAAATCCGCTATATGTCCGGCGGCCAGTTTTCGGTCCCCCTATGTATCCGCACGGTGACTGGGGCTGGAGCCTCGGTGGGCGCCACCCATTCCCAGTCCTTTGAGGGCTGGTACGCCTCGGTGCCTGGCCTGCACGTGGTGGTGCCTTCCACCCCCAAAGACGCCCTGGGCTTGTTCCGCAGTTGCCGCGAGCTCATGGACCCGGTCATCTTCGTGGAACATATTTTGTTGTACGGCGCTCGCGGTGAAGTGCCCGACGGGCCGTTCAAGATTCCCCTGGGCCAAGCGGAGGTGAAGCGCCTGGGCCGGGACGTTACCATCGTCACCTTTTCCAGAATGGTCCACGTGTGCCTGGCCGCAGCGGAACAACTGGCGGTGGAAGGAATACAGGTGGAGGTAGTGGACTTGCGCACCCTGCGGCCCCTGGATATGGAGACGGTGGTTCACTCGGTGCGCAAAACCCGGCACGCCTTGGTGGTGGAAGAAGCGCCCAAGCAGGGCGGCTTTGGGGCCGAAATTGCCAGCCAAGTGCAGCATCTGGCCTTTGATTATCTGGACGGGCCCGTGGAGCGGGTGGCCGGTGAAGAGGTGCCCATTCCCTATTCCATGCCCTTGGAGCGACTGGCTATCCCTGACCCGGAGCGTGTAGCCCGGGCGATACGCGCCCAGTTGGGCCGCTAACAACTTGCCCCAGGACCAATTCAGGAGGAGACCGTGGCGACGACCATTGTAATGCCCCAGATGGGCTACGACATGAAGGAAGGCACTGTGGTGCGGTGGCACAAGCAGGAGGGTGACGCCGTGGCCCGGGGCGAAGTTATTGCCGATATACAGACCGACAAAGCCACGGTAGAGTTTGAGGCATATACTGCCGGGGTGCTGCGCAAGATTGTGGCCCAAGCGGGAGTGCCTGTGCCGGTGGGCGAGTTAATTGCCGTAATCACCGATCCCAACGAGCCGCTGCCCGATGAATTGCCCGTGAAGGGCGCGGCCGGCGGCTCTGCACCTGCGGCCCAGGCAGCGCTTCCTGCTGCCCAGGCGTCAGCGGCGGCAACTGCCCCGGTCCAGCCGGCACCGGCTACTCCCGCAGACGTACGGGCGTCCCCCATTGCCCGGCGGCTGGCACGGGAGCGGGGCATAGATTTGTCATTGGTGGTGGGTTCCGGGCCTGGCGGCCGCATCGTAGAAAAGGACGTGCTTTCCTTTGCGGAGGCCCGGCCGGCTGCTCCAGCGCGTCCTGCGGCGGCGGCCCCGGCTCCGGCCCCGGCGGCCCAGCGGGTAGAGTTGTCCCGCATGCGCCAGGCCATTGCCAAGATTACAGTGGACAGCAAGCGGGAAGCGCCCCACTTTTACGTTACTTCTGACGTAGATATGACCCGCGCTATGTCCCTGCGCCGGGAGATTAACGAGACTCTTCCTGCCGAGCGGCGGGTCAGCGTTAACGACCTGATTATCAAGGCTTCCGCGGTGGCCCTGGGCAGGCACCCCAAGTTCAACGCCTTTTTCCGGGGCGATCACCTGCAAATGAACCCCTCCATCAACATCGGCATTGCCATCGCCCTGCCCGCGGGCCTGATTGTGCCGGGCATTGGCGGGTGCCAGGACAAGAGCCTGGTGCAGATTGCCGACGCCTCCAAGGACCTGATTGCCCGGGCCAACAGCGGCACCCTGCGCAACGACGAGTACAGCAACACTACCTTTAGCATCAGCAACCTGGGGCCTTTTGACGTGGACAGCTTTGCGGCCATCATCTTTCCGCCCCACGCTGCCATCCTGGCGGTGGGCCGGGTTAAAGAGCAGCCCGTGGTGCGGGAAGGGCAACTGGCCGTGGCCCAAATTATGAAGGCCACCCTGGCAACCGACCACAGGGTGGCGGATGGCGCAGAAGCAGCCCAGTTCCTGGTGGAAATCCGCAAGCTGCTGGAAGCGCCCCTGAGCCTGTTGTTGTAGGGGACAGTAATGTCGCAGCCGGAATGAAGTAACCGCTCTTTTCCCAGACTGGATTTGCCCGAAAAGTCATCGTCACACCGTAGAAAACCGGTGTCCAGGCCCCTGTGGGGCCGCGACCATATTTGGGTTCCATTTTCCGCCGGAAGGACGAGATGCTTCTTGGCAGTTTTCTGACAAAGTCCCCAGATGGGAGTGAGCCGGGGTCAGGGTAAATCCGGCCGAAAGGTGACACTGTGTTGTTGAAATAAACCCGCCATTTGATACAGAATATGGTATAAATCTCCTAAGGAGAACACCATATGCTGTATAGCTCCTGTTGTAAGCACCCTCGTTCTAACCACTACTGCCGACCTGACCAAGTTGTACAATGCGGTGTCTGCAAGCAGGCGAGTTTCCTGGAGACTTGGCTGGACCGAACGGGTCGCCCACACGGCGACCCGTTCAGGTTTCGATAGAATCTCGTATCCGCTGTAGAATGGTCGCTCTGATTGGCGTCGGGCATAATATCCTTAGTTCAGGCTGTCGCCCCGACTCTTCCTTGTTTTGGAAACAAATGACGAGGCGACGTGCCAAGAACCGAGGAAGAGAGTTGGCCACCCAGCGCCGGGTCTATCCCCTGGATGCCCATGAGCTTACCGAAGAGCAGATTGCCGTGGCCTTTGCCATGACCTCCCGGCGGCCGGAACCCTTTGATGAAATCGCCCGGCAGGTCAGCCAGGAAAAGGCTGCTGACTTTCACGAGCGGTGGGTGCTGGGCTACGGCCATGCTTCCGTGGCGGAGCACGCCGTGGTGCACCTGGCGGTGGAAAATGTCTCCAGGGTCGCCGCCGATACCTTGGAGGACAACCGGCTGGCTTCCTATACAGAAAAGTCCTCCCGTTACCAGGTTCTGCCGCCGGGCGCTTACCACATTCCCCGGGAACTGGACGCCCGCCCAGATCTGCGCTCCAGCTTTCAATCTGCCTGCAACGGTCTGTTCACCGCCTACGAGAAGTGCATTCGGCAGTGTCTGGAATACTTGCGGCGGCTCCAGCTCCGCCAGGCTAATGAACGGGAGGCGGCATACGCCCTGCGCTTGCGGCGCATTGCCACTGACAGTTGCCGCGCCCTGCTGCCCGCCGCCACATTGACCAACCTGGGAGTAACCGCCAATGCGCGGCTGCTGGAACATGCCATCACCAAATTACTGTCCTCGGAACTGGCCGAAGAGAGGGAATTGGGCGAGGACATCAAAGGCCAGGCCCGGAGAATTACCCCGACTCTAATCAAATACGCTGAGCCGAATGAGTATTTGCGCTACACCCGGAAGCGGCAGCAGGAGCTGTCCAGCGGCCTGGAGGGGCCAGCCCAGCCGTTTCAGGGACAGGTGCGTTTGGTGCAGTGGGAGCCCCAGGCTGAGGCGCGCCTGGCGGCGGCCCTGCTCTATCGAGCTTCTGCGCTGGGCTACGAAGAGATTTGGAGCAAGGTGCTGGACATGACGCCGGAGCAACGGCAGGAGATTATCGGCAGCTGCCTGGAACGCCTGGGCGACCACGATGCGCCGGTGCGGGAACTGGAACTGGTAGAGTACCTGCTGGAATTTACGTTGGACTATGGCGCGTACCGGGAGTTCAAGCGGCACCGGATGCAATCTTACCTGCCCCAGGCGCTGACCATAGCTCACGGCCACCACACGCCCCAGTTGCTGGTGGACGCCGGGGCCGAAGCTGGCTTTGCTGAAGGAGTATCCCAAGCAGAGGAGGCCTTCCAGCGGATTGAGCTGGCCAGCCCGGCGGCAGCCCAGTACCTGGTAACCCACGCCCACTTCCGGCGGGTGCTTTCAAAGATAAATCTGCGGGAATGTTACCACCTGTTCAAGTTGCGAATCTCATCCCAGGCCCACGAGTCCATCCGGGGGCCAATGCAGGCAGCCTTGGATGCCTTGCAGCAGGTGCATCCGGCGCTGTTCCGGCACCTGAAGCTGCGCGGCTAGTGCTCAGTCGACATTATTTTAGATGTCATTCTGAGGGAGCGTAGCGACCAAAGAATCTGGGGAGTGGCTACCCCCGCCACCCCAGATTCCTCGCTTCGCTCGGAATGACAGTTCCAGAATCAAGTTGCCTGGGTACTAGTCCGTGGGCACTTAACTGGGCTTCAATGGCCCTGGAGTTCCCGCGGATATAATGCAGGCGTTCAGGGGTCAGAGCAGTCCCGGGTATAGCCGCAGTTGGTGCAGCGGATTTTGCATTTAAGTTCCTGCACCTTGCCGCCGCAAAGCTCACAGGTCAAGGGGGCGCTGCCCTGGGCAGAAGGCGTGCCCAGCCCTGGCTTTCCGGCAGTGCCGTTCTTGCGGAATTGATGGGGCGTCACAGGGTCTCCCCCATGGACCAGCTGCTCATGCCACTATCTTACGGTGATTTTGCCGGTCATGCCAGGGTGCACCCGGCACCAGTAAGCAAACTCTCCAGGCTGCGAGAATGTGAATGAGAACTCCTTGCCTGAATCCAGCACCGGGCTGTCCCAGGGGCCGTTGGTAATGCCGGGAGTTCCCGCGGTAGTAGTGTGGGGCGCTTGGTCCCGATTGGTCCAGACCACTGTAGTACCCTGGCTAACCGCAATAGAGGGCAACTTGTTGTCGGCAATGTCCACTCGTTGTATTGCTGGCTTGGTTGTGGGGGTAGGAGTGGAGGCCGCCAAAGTTGGAGCAGCTGGAGTAACAGTCGGTGCAGGTGACGGAGTTGCGAGGTTACAAGCCGTAAGCAATACCAGGGCGGCGCCGGTGGCCAGCCATCGTAAAATTGAAACTGTCCGGATTGCTCTAGCGGGCAAGACGGGCACGCTCCTGCTTAGATTAATGCTGCAATTGACTTGGGAAGGAACCCAGGTTGGTGCGGCTTATCGGCTGGATACGTCGGATGGAATCTTGCTGCGCAACAGGATGGCATCGGCAGCAAGTGCTTCTGTACTGGTGGGGGACATGGAAATCACCACCCAGTCATACCCAAACAGCGACACTTGCGACTGAAGGCTGGTGGCGCCCCAGCCGTGGTTATCCACTTCCAGAGGCCCCAGCGGCATTTTCTTATCAGGCCGGGTAAGCCACACTTGGTAACCATTTTCAATTTGGGGCGCTGACATGCCGTCCACCATCAGCAGCGCGTGGAGTCCATCCCCCGACACCAGCAGCACGCCATGGTAAGAGTTGCCGCCGTTGCCCATAGGCTCCAGCATCAAGGGCCGAGTCGTGGGGTCGGCCATCATATAGCTGGCCACCCGCAGTTTGTAGATCGTGTTCTGCCATTCCTCTACTTCGGACACCTGCCAGCCCAACCGCTCTGCCAGCCGGGAGTTCTCCTGGGCCATGCGTTCCATACTCTGGTAGGCCCTGACATGCATAATCAAGGAACCAGTTAGCACAATGGCCATTAGCGCCGCAGCCACCGGCAATGCGAACCTGCGCCAGGGCGCAACGGCTCTGCGGGCGGGCGCAGGGGCAGTGGATCCAGCGGATGAGCGCAGGTTAGAAGCCCCCGCTATAGCCTGAAGCACGGAATTCCGCAGACGGGGCGGAGGTTGGCGCTGGCGCACCAGGCCGCCCAGCATGGCGGGCTGAGGGTGCAAGCTCCGCAGCCTGGCGGCGGCACTCTGGACAGCCGTCCATATGGCGTTCTACTGCCTCCTGTTCCTGGATGTCCAGGGCGTGGAGTACGTAGCCCGGCAGAAGCTCTTCGAGGTGATTCTTTTCAGTCCAGCTGTTCACGAATATCCGGCTCCAAGATTGCACGTAGTTTTTGCATGGCCAGCCTAATCCTGGTCTTGATGGTGCCCAGGGGCTGCTCCAGTCTCTCCGCAATTTCAGACTGGGAGTACCCTTCAAAATAGGCCAGGATAATGGCTTCCTGTTGGGGGCAGGTAAGAACGCCAGGGCAGCGCGAATTCGTTCCTTATCTATATTGCGCTGGGCTTGCACGTCGGTGGGGATTTCTGAGGAAGGCAAGGTCTCCAGGGTTTCATAACCTTCAGGATCGGTCATTGCGCGGGCGCGCCGGTGAGAGCGGATGACGTCCACAATCCGGTGGTGGGCTACGCTCATTATCCATGAGCGGGCATCCCCGCGTTCCGGATGGAAGCTGGAGGCCTTGAGCCATATGTTCAGGAAGATATCCTGGGTGACTTCCTCAGCCAGGCTGGCCTGTCCCAGCATATAGCGTGCCAAAGAAAAGACCTGGGAGGAATACCTGGAATACAATTCCTCCAGGGCGCTTTTCTCTCCACGAGCGGTGCGCTCCAGCAGTTGGCGGTCTTCGCCCTCGCGCTGGTCAGCCACTGCCGTAGCCTTCCATGTTGCGTGCACCATGCCCATCAGTTTCTATTACGTGGCGCACAGCGCGTTGGATTGCTTTGCCAAGTCTAGCCAGAGCTTTCCAAGGCAGCGCGCAAGAGGTGCAGTTGCTGGACGACCTGTTCCGGATGGTCCGAAGGGCTGGCCAGCTCTTGAAAGCGCTCCAGACACTTTAGGGCGGAGCGGGGCTGCTGGAGCCGGAGATGACACCAGGCCAGTTCCTTGTACAGGGAGGCTTGTTCCGGATGTACCACTGTCATTTGCTGCAGGGTGGCTATGACCAGCGGGTACTGGTCACCTGAAACGAATATCTGCTTGAGGTTGGTAAGCATGCGAAACAGAATTTCCCGCTTGGTGCAAGGGGCGAGAAACTCAGGCTGCCATGACAGGCGCTCCCCAAACATTTCTTTGATGAGGCGGCGGCAGTCCATGGCCGAAAGCAAATTGCCCTGATGAAAAGGGTCTACATACAGGTCCAAGTCTGGCAAGCCCACAATGAAATGCCCCGGCAGGCCAATACCGGAGCAAGAAATACCCAGCCGCCGGGCCACTTCCATGTAGATTACTGACAAAGTGATGGGTATGCCCAGACCTGTTTCCAGCACCCGGTTGATGTAGCTGTTTCCAGGATTGTAGTAGTCTTCCGTGTTGCCGCGCAGGCCGGCCTGGCGGAACAACACGTGGCTCAACGCCTCCGCCCAATGCCCAGGGCTTGCCTCCGGTGAAACGGCAGCCTTGACTTGTTCAGCCAGACCTTCCAACCGCTTCAAATGCTGCTCCAGTTCCATTTCGGGACAGAACTGGCCGGCCAGATAAAGGGCGGCCCGATCCAGTTGAATATCTTCTTCTGGGCGTAACATTTCCTGGGCAAACAGTACGCGGAATTGCTCTGGGACACTGTCGGTCATTAGCGCTCCGGGAGTCGGGGATATGCCAGAAAAGCAAACCCTGGCCAAACCGTTGTTGAGTATAGCACGGCCAGCAAGGTTCAATGTTCCACCACACACCAGGTTAGACCATCAATGAGTCCAGCAGTTCCTCCAGGTTGGGTTGCTGCTCCAGGGTCCAAATGGTACTCAGGGCGCGGTCACACTGCTCTTCAGTGAGGACAACAGAGGCCAGGCGGCGAAACTTGGTGTTCACCTCATCATCGGAAAGGGGATTGCGGCGGTTGCCCTTGGGATAGGCGGTGTGGGCAGTAAACTGCTGGCCTGAACGGGTTGTAACGGTCATGCGGCAGTTGTATTCACCGGGATACCTTCTGGTAAACTCGGCGTCTTCCTCAATGCTCATCTTATTAATAAGAGGACGCAACGCAGGATCGCTAATGCGCTCACTGGTAAAACTGGCGGGGCTAACCGTGCCGTCCTGGAAAGCAGCAGCGACCAGATAGGGAATGCTATGGTCGGCGGTCTCGCGGGTCTTGGGGTCCCACTTCTCCGGCTCACTGGATGCGCTGCTCACTGCCGAGTGGTATCCGTGAATTCTGATGGACTGAATTTCCGAGGGGGCCGCATTGGCGCGCAATTCCAGGGCCAGGCCAATAGGCCCCTGGGTGTGAATCTGGGATGGAAAGAACTTGAAAGTGGTCTGGGTGATGCGGAAGTCCTCGCCGCCTTGCTCCAGGGATGGAAAGTCCGGTATTTCCACCGGGCGTCCCACGGCCTGCTCCCACAACCCGTAGCGCCCATCAAAGGGCTGGAAGGGGCCGGTCATGCCCTGGCCCGCCAGCTGGGCGGCAAAGATGCCCGCCCGGGTGGCACTGGCGGCGGCACAGCCCTTCCACATGGAAAGCTCCCCGGAGCGGGTGGCGCGCAAGGGCAAGTTGGGCACTACCGCCAGGGAGATGGCGTGGGCCATCTGCTCCTGGTCCAGCCCCATGACTTTACCCGCGGCGCAGGCCGCGCCAATGGCGCTGAACATGCCTTGGTCCCAGCCCAGGTCGCCGCCCACCACCTGGTCGGACAGGCGGCAAAAGACTTCATAGGCCAGCACAATGGATGTGATTATTGTACGGCCATCGGCGCCCAGAGGGTCGGCCAACGCCAGGGTGGCGGGAATCATATCGCTGGGGTGCCCGCCGCCGGGGGAGAAGTAGGAGTCGTTGCAGTCCAGGTAACGGACCATTACACCGTTGGCAAAGCCCGCCATGTCCGGCGAGGAGTAGTCCTCGGTGCCCAGAATGCGGGCTGGCACGGCGCTGCCCACCAGGCCGGCCAGCCTGCGGGCAATCTTGCTGGGTTCGGCGGTAAACCCGCCCATGGCGCAGCCCAGGGTATCGGCCAGGGTGCGCTTGACCTGGTGCACCACCTGGGGGCTGAGGTCTTCGTAACCCAGTTCACAGGCGTAGCGGCTTAACAACTGGGTGGTCCGGTCCATGTTTGCCTCCTTACTTTCATGGCCTCTGTGCAATCCGCTGGTCCTGAGCTTGTCGAAGGACGAGGCGCAAGGGCGCGCATGGGGTTCGACATACTCATCCCTCGGCTGAAGGATGAGCCACCAGCGGAATTTTCCCCATCCACGGCTTTGCCCGAAAAATTATCGTCACATTGGTGAAAGCCGGTGTCCAGGCCTGCTCAGGTGTTGCGGCCATATCTGGGTTCCGGCTTCCGCCGGAACGACGGACTGTCACTTGGCAGTCTTCGGGCAAAGCCCTCTATCCACATTTATCGCAGTACTGCTTCGGCCATGCGCTCCAGTTCCCGGCCCATTTCCCGCTCGTTGCGGGCAGGTTCCGGGCGCACCACCACTCGGTTGGCTCCGGCATTGAACAGGTCCTGGCAAAGCTGCCGGTCCGGGAGCTGGCCGTAAACGGAAATGGTAAGGGCCGAAGGGTCGCGCCCAATTTCTGCGGCCAGAGTGTCCAGGATGGCGCGGCTCTCCTCTACCTGCTTGGGCGTTACCCGGTTAGGCATCCAGCCATCGGCCCAGGAAGCCACGCGCTTCAGCACGTTCTTGGCCATGCCGCCCAGGATTACCGGGGGGTGGGGTATTTGCACCGGCTTGGGGTAGGATTTGACCGGCGGGAAGTCGTAGTACTTGCCGTGGTATTCGGCCTGCTCCTTGGTCCACAGTTCCTTCATGACCAGCACCGACTCCCGCACCTGGGACCAGCGGTGGTCAAAGTCACCGCCCATGATTTCAGTTTCTTCCCGCAGCCAGCCCGCGCCTATGCCGAAAAGGAACCGCCCGCCGCTGAAGTGGTCCAGGGTGGAGACCTCCTTGGCAAGCAGCAGGGGGTTGCGCTCCGGCACCAGGGTGATGCCGGTGGCCAGCTTGATTTTCTTGGTGACGCCTGACGCCCGCGCTAGGGCGATGAAGGGGTCGGCAAAGTGGGAGTAGCTTTCCGGGATGGGGCCGCCGGTGGCGGGAAAGGGGCTGTTGCTGTGCACGGGAATTATGGGGTGTTCGGCGTACCAGAGGGACTCAAAGCCCAGTTCCTCCGCCTTTTTGGCTATGTAGGCCACATCCACGGTGTAGGCGGGCAGGGGTACAGATGTGCCGATGTCCATAATGCGCTCCTTGCTGCGAAGGTTGCAGACTACTGAGCTTTATATAACCAGCAGGGGCACGGCATACCGTGCCCCTGCCATACGACAGCCCCCTTTTAGTCGTCGGCGGCCTGGAGGGCGCTGGCCCTGGTGCGGGCGCGGAACACGTCGTAGCGTTCCCCGGCCTGGGTCACCAGGCGCTCCACGTCTTCGGCCAGCAAGTACCCGGCAGAGACCAGGTCTTGGGCCGCCGTGCGGATGCGGAACTGATAGTCCTTGCGGGAGGGGTAACGCTCGTCAATGGAGCGGCGGGGGTCCCCGGCCTCCTCCCGGTCAATGCGATTGACGGGGAAGGGGATGCTGGAGCCAAGCTGACGCAAGATCTGGCCCGAGCCGCCAATATCTGCGTGCCGCAGGTTCCAGCCGGTGTGGGTCGCCAGGGGCACGGATACTTCCGGCATGCGGATGCCAGCCATTTCATTCCCGTCCCGGTCCACGGCGGAAACCAGGCTGGGAAAGGGCTTGCCCACTTTGGGGGGCAGGTTGGTAAGGATGCCATCCTCCGGGCCAAAGTCCAGCCGGTCCAGGCGCTTGAAGCACTGGGGAAACTCCACGCCAGGGATGGCCTTGAAGGTGGCTGCCAGGCGCTGGGGGCGGACGGCCGTGCCGTCGTCCAGGCGGGGGTGCCGGCTGGGAGGCGGAGGCTCGCCAGCGCTTGCCCAGCGGTCCAGCCGCAGCAGGGCGGCGCGCAGCAAGGGCCGATAGTCTACGCAGTTGAATAGCTGCCGTCCGTGGGAGCCGTTCTCGGCGTTGGTGTCGTTCAGCGGGAAGGTGCCGGAGGCGTGCTGGGTGCCCGCAAAGTAGTAGATGCGGGTGGAGTCCAAAGGCTTGATGTCGTTGGTGGCGGTGCAGTCGGTGTGGGTCAAGGCAGCGTGGCCGCCCCAGTATTCCGCCGAGGAGTTGGTCAGGAACAGCTTGGGAGCCTTGCCCTTGGCCGCCAGGCGGGCCAGCAGGCCGTCGGCCCTCTTGGTCTCCGGGTCGGTCTGCGAGATATCGGCGAAGGGGAACAGGCTGGCGGCGCTTTCTTCTACCACGCTGGAGGGCTGGGCGAAGCGCTGGTTGAACTCGCCGCGCCGTCCGCCGCCGATGTGGGCGATAAGGCCGTCGAACACTGTGCGGTCCGCTTCGTCCTGGTTGAGGCCCAGGTATAGCAGGTGGCGCAGGAAGCGGCCGCTTTGGGACGCGCCGAAGGCATAGGCCCACTGGAGGTGGCCGGCGCAGGGATTGCCCGACCCTTCATCACCGTAGCGCAAGAAGGAGACAATGTCCCGGGTGGCCAGCAGCCCCACGCCCGATACGGGCGCACCGGTGGTGGTGTAAGTGACCTGGTAAATCTTGCCCGGTTCAAAACCGGAAGCCAGATGGACATAACTGGCATCGGCCTTGGGCCGTCCCCGTTCTACGCGGGCGAAGGACCACTGGTCTCGGGCGATGACGCTGGCTGGAGTGTCGTCATTGTCCCGCACTGTCAGTACGGCATCCGCTTCTTTCAGGTTGCTGGCGGGATAGGGCCGGTGCTGGCGGTCTGCCAGCAGCTGCACCTGGGCCGGGGCGTTGAGCTGGAAGGTGACGGCGATGCGCCCGGAGATGGGCTTGCCCTCGGACTGGGCCTCTGGAGCGTTGATGCACAGCAGGCCAGGGGCTTCGGGCACGTCGTGCTGCCAGCCGCACCAGGCTATGGAGTAGCCCTGGCGCATCAGCAGGCCGTCGCCGGTGTTAAGGGGAGCGGTGGGAGGGCCATCGGGCGCCAGGTTGAAGTAGGCCAGGGCGCGCTGGCGGCCCCGGTTCAACACGTCCAGCAGCAGGCGGTGATTGCCCTTGTGCATGTCCGCGGGCAGGAGAATCCGAAAGTCCGCGGTAAACTCCACCTGGCCCTGGCGGTTGCGGGGGGCTAGTTTCAGGTCAACGATGGTTCCGTTGCTTTCTTTTTCCGGGTCCACCCCGAAACGGGCAGTGCCGTCAATCTGCTCGTAGGCGCCGGTGCGGCCAAAGGCTTGGCCTCCGGCGAAAGGCTGCCGCGACTTGATTTCCAGCTTGGTCAGTGCCATGTGCCACCTCGTAGAGTTATTGATTCCTTGCGTGATTTATTCTGGTGATAGACGCCGCTAACGGTAGGCATCACTGCGATGCCGAACCGCGACAATGTCCACTTGACGCTCTGTATCAAATATGGAGCATATGATTCGATACTCGCCACATCCACCCAACTTCACAAAATGGCGCTGGTATCTACGTCCAGGTCTGCGGGCGGGTCGGTGCCCGCGGAGCCGCGCCACCACTGGGTAAAGTTTTCAACTCCGTACTTGTCCCGCAGGCGGGCCAGGTGCGCCTTGACCTGAAGCTGGAGGTCAGGGCCGATGCCCTGGCTGGCGTAGTCCACGGCCAGGCGATAGGTGCGGGCGGCCCAATCCAGGGCATGGGGAAGATCGCCCCGCTCTTCTGCAATCATGCCCAGCTGGCCGTAGGTGCGGGCGGTGCGCTGCACGTCCCGCGTGGACTCGAATATCTCCCGCGCCTTCTGATACCAGTCATCGGCCTCATCCAGGCGTTTCTGCTCGTGGAAAAGCACGCCCAACTGGCGGCACTCATCACCCTCGCCCCGCCGGTTGCCCAGCTTCTGGTGCTTCTCCAGGGCAGACAGGTACCAGCCTTCGGCGTCGTCGTACAGAATGCCGCGGGCCTGGGCCAGCAGCCCCAAGTGGTGCATCTCCACAGCCATGCGGGCCTCGTCGCCCAGGCGGTCGCTGAGGGAGAGAGCTTGCATGTACCAGCTTTCCGCTTCGTCAAACAAGTATTGGGCATGGGCCACGGTGCCCAGGTCGTGAAACACCAGGACGGCGGTCTCCTCATCCCGGTTTTCTTCCACCAGGTCGCGCGCCCGGTTGTACCAGCTTTGGGCTTCCTGGTACTCAAATTTCATCTGGCTCATCAGCCCCAGGGCGCGGTAGTCCTTGACCAGTTCCTCCGGGTTGGAGAGGCGCTGGTGGATGTCCAGGGACTTTTTGAACCACTCCTTGGCCTCGGTGTAGCGGCGCTGGTACTGCTTGACCTGTCCCAGGGAGTAATAATCGTCGGCCACTGCTTCCCGGTCTTCGCCCATCTCAATTATCGCCAGAGACTTCTGGAGGTGGTCTTCGGCGGGGCTTAGCTGGCCTCGGCGCAGGGCGATGGCCCCTAGCTGGTGGTGCACGGCGGCGGTCCGGGGGGCCGCGTGGCCTTGGGCACGGGACGATAGGTACTCCAGCAACTGGCGGTTCAGGTCTTCAGCGTAGTCCAATTCCATCAGATCTGCGGCCTCGCTGGCTTCCGTGCCCAGCAGGTACAGCCACAACTCGGCGGCACCGCGGGACTCGGCATCGGCGGCGCTTTGGCCGGTGGACTCCAGCAACTGGCGGCGCAGGCGGCGCAGCTCCGGAAAACGCTTCTGCATCCGGTACACCTGGGCCAGAGGCTGCACCAGCACCTGGGCCTGGTCCCACTGGCGGCTTTCCAGGGCCAGCGCCAGTGCCTGGGTCAGATTGCCTTCCTCCGCCAGCACGGCGGTGGCGCCAGCGTCCTGGTTTTCGTACAGCGACTCCATGAAGTAGTCGGCGGTGTCAGCATAGACTCGCAGGAACTCCTGCTCCAGCTGGCCCACCCCCGCGGCGGCCACCTGCTGGCGCAGCTTGCGCCCCAGGAAAGAAGGAATGGCTGGGTGTATTTGAAACACCGAGGGGGACACCGGCTCCAGGAACCCCCCGGCCAGGGCGGTACGGAGCAAGGTGCGGCATGCACCCCAGCCCAACTCTTCCCGCATGACGCTGCGGTAGGGCCGCTCTTGCGTAATGTGGGTCAGGACGTCCATCATAACCCGCCGCTGGAACAGGGAGAGGAAGGGCAGGTGGGTGCGGTTGCGGTGGGACTGATGCCCCCAGGCGCACTCCAGGGCGGCGGCCAATGCCGCTGGCCGCCCTTCTTCGCTGCCTGCCGACTCCTTGGCCAGTTCGGCCCTTAGCTGGGAAAGGAGCAAGGGGGCAGGCGCCTGCTTGAGCAGGGAAAGGGCGATTTGCATGGCCAACGGGTGGCCGTCCAGCAGTTCCAGGATTTCCAGGTACTGGGGCCCCAGGTGGGCCTGGTCCACTTCCGCCCGCTCCAGAATTTTCTGCCCCAGGTCCAGCCGGTCCTGGCCTTGCAGCCCGGCCAGTTCCAGGGCTGCGTCACCAGCCTGGGGACGCCACGGCTCCTCTCGGCGGCGGCTGATTAACAGGGCGCGGGTGGCGCCGCTCTGGGTGGCTTCCTGGAGAAAGTTTGCCAGGTCCGTCTGCTCCGCGGGATCCAGCAGTCCGGGGGCGCCGGCGGGGAAGCCCGCAATGTTTTCCACACCGTCCCAAATGAGCAGCGAGGGCTGCTCGTTCAGGTGTTCCAATACCCAGCGGCGACGGGCAGCTTCTCCCCGGTCGGCAAAGGGCAGGCCCGCCACGGCGGTGCCAATCTCGTGCACCACCCGTTCCACGCCCGCGCCCCAGTCAAAGGTGGTGTAGAACACTCCCCCATGCCTGCCGCCGGTCTTTTGCATCCAGCGGCCCAATTCCAGGGCCAGGGTGGTCTTGCCAGTCCCGGAGCCGCCAACAAGCCGCACTACGGGGTTCTGGGTGAGCAGCCTTTCCAACTGCCGCAGCTCGCCGCGCCGTCCCACCATGCCCAGAGGGCCGGCGGCAGGAAGCTGCACCTGGGGTCCGCCGGATTGGGCAGGGGCCTGGGCGGCGGCAGCGGTGGGACTGGGTTTTTCCACTGCAATGGCGGGCGGGGAATAGTCCTGGGACTGAAATATGCAGGGCAACAGCCAGTCCCATGAGACTACTTTGCCGGCGGGAGTTGGCCGGTGGGGATCTTCCAGCAGGGCGCGGCGCACCGCCGCCACTGCCGCAGGCGCGCTGACGCCGCTGGCCAGGGAGTGATAAAAGGTGCGGAGGAACTTATCGGCTGCAACAGCGGGCAGCGCACTGGGAAAGCCTACAGCCACGGCAACCCCTGCCTGGACCAGGGCGCTATTAAAGGCAGCCCAGGAATCCACAGTAGTGGCGGCGCTTCCGGGGGTTGCCAGCAGTACCGGCACACCGCCCTGGGACAGGGCTTGGGCCAGTGCCGCGGGCGGGACAGGTTCCGGCCGCCCCTGGCTGGTCTCCAACAGCAAGTTTCCCTGCTTGTCCAGGAGCGCGCCATCCAGGTGCACCAGGTGGTAATAGCCGCGCCGCTGGCCCAAACGCTGGGCCAGGGTGGCGGGGGACGGAGGCTGTAGCAAGTCCATCTCCACTTGCACCGGCAGAGACTCCAGCACTCGGACCACTTCAGGGGCCAGGCTAGCCACGTGTGTAGAGGAGTCGGCTGGCAAAGAGGGCATGGGCGAGACCAGCAGGACGTTAAACTGCTCAGATGACGGGTGTCCAGCAAATGGCGGCAAGGGTCCGGCCACTGGCTGGCGGACTATCCCAGCCAGGCGGGGCGCGAGAAAGCCCACTGCCGGGTCAAAAAGCGCTTCCCAGGGTACGGACAGAAATTGGGGCCGCTGGGATACAATGACCAGTTGGCGCTGCTCTAAACCCTGGCTGACGGCCTGGGAGTAAAGGGCTTGGGACTCCGGGCTGGCGGCAATGACGGTTTGGAACAGCAGACGGCCCAGGGTGCGCAGCCCTTGCTCTGCTGCGTCCGCTCTGGCTTTGGCGGGGCCGAAGGGGTTGCTCTGGTATTCGCCAAAGTACCACTGTAACTCTTGCCGATCGGCTTCATCCAGGGGGTTGGTAAAGGCCACAGTGGGGGCCTGGCGGCGCTGAGGGCCGTCCACCCAAGATAGCTGCACCTGGCCTGAGCCAGCCAGGTCAAGGATTTCCAAAACTTTGGTCACTACGGCCTCCCATTGGCAACCCAAGCCATTGGGCTGCAACCACTGCCGCTGCCTTGCAAGTATATCCCCTTGGTCAGGCGAGGCCCTGCGGCCCCGCTCTGGTCTAAGAACGTGTTTAAGAAGTGCTGTGCATTACCAGCGCTCACCCTTCGACAAGCTCAGGGTGAGCGTCCTTCGGCTGAAGGACCGCTCGTGGTTCGACAGGCTCACCACGAGCGCCTAGCCTTTAAAAACACCCTCTAAGAGCCTATCCTAATAACCGCAGAGAGCGCAAAGAACGCAGAGAGTATGTATTGGTTTCCTTTTATCTCAGCGGTCCCCGCGTACTCGGCGGTGAGTTTTTAGGATAGGCCTTAAGGGCCTGAATGCCTCGGTAAGCTCCCGAATTATACTATACTTCCCTGGGTTTCGCTTTCCAAAATACCTTTGGATGGGCAAAGGGCAAGCTGATTTTCAGTAGTTCGTGACAGGGAAAAGGACGAACTTTCCCAGGGCCGACGCCCGTGTCCAAGTCAGGCATCAGTTCCAAGCAAAAGAGGCAGCCAAATCTGGGCAAACTCAAGCCGCAGGAGCCATCCCCGGGTGATAGGCAGTCTCCCCGGATGATGGATGCCGGTGGCTAGCCCTTCACCAGCGCCAGCGCGTCCACCGCCTTTACCCCCTGGCCTTCGGGCAGCACCATCAGCGGGTTAATGTCCAGTTCGCCCAGCTTCCCCTCCAGATGCACGGCCAGGTGGGATACCTTTACTAGCGTCTCAGCCAGGGCGCCCACGTCGGCCTTGGGCTTGCCGCGGAACCCCTGGAGCAGCTTGGCCCCCTTGACCTGGGAAATCATCTCCAGGGCCTCGGAACGCATGATGGGGCAGAGGCGCATGGCCACGTCCCCATAGACCTCCACCATCACGCCGCCAGTGCCAAAGAGCAGTACGGGGCCTAGCTGAGGGTCGTAAGACACGCCTACTATGACCTCCACCCCGCCGGAGACCATCTCCTGCACTAGTACACCGTTAATCACGGCCTGGGGGGCATAAGCTTTGGCGCTGGACATAACTTCGCCGAAGGCGGAGCGGACCTGGGCGGCGTCCCGCAGGCCCAAGCGAATGCCGCCGGACTCGGTCTTGTGCAAGATGTCCGCCGAATCAATCTTCAAGGCCACAGGGTAGCCCAGCCGGTTGGCGGCGGCCACTGCGGCGTCGGCGGCGGCCGCTGGCTGCTCGCGGGTCACCGGCACGCCCCAGGCGGCAATTAACTCCTTGCTCTCCCTCTCGGATAATGCTGACCGCCCGGCCTTGAGCAGGCGTTCCGGCGCTGTGCGCTGTGCCGCGGTAATGGCAGGAGCAGTGGCAAATCCCACCGACTGGCGGCCTTCTTTCCAATCGTGGTAGTCCAGCAGGCTGCGCAGGCCCTTGGCCAGCTTATCCGGCGTGTAAAACAGGGGAATGTTAGCCGCCTTGAGCTTGGGCAATCCGGCATTAGAGCCGCGGGTGCCGGTCCACAAGAACGCCACGGCCTTGGAGCTGGAGTCCCGCTGGGCAATGACCTGGTCTGCCTGGCTATCGGCCCCGGCGCTGGCCACCACCAGGGTTCCTACCTCCGGCTCGTTTATCAAATTTGACATAATCTCTGGGAAAGACTCACTATTGGCGAAACCCGTGACGTCGGAAGGATTGGCGGCCCAGCCAAAACCTTTCAGCACGTTGTTGATGCCGTCCTGAGCTTTCTGGGTAAGGGCCGGCAGGTCCAGCCCGGCCTGGCCGCACATGTCGGCGGTAAGAGAACTGACTCCGCCGGAGTGGGAGACCACGGCCAAGCCGCGCTTGGCGGGACGGGGCGAGTGGGCCAGCAACTGGGACACTTCCAGCAGTTCGTCGTAGTCCTGGACGCGAATGACGCCGTGCTGGGCGAAGGCAAAGTCGTAGAGGGCGTCGGAGCCGGTAAGGGACGCGGTATGGGAGCGAGCGGCGCGGGAGCCGAGGTCAGAGCGGCCAATCTTGATAAGGACGATGGGCTTGTTCCGTTCCGCCGCCAGCCTGGCTACTTCCATGAACTTGCGGGCGTCTTTGAACCCTTCCACGAAACCGGCAATGACTTTCACATAATCGTCGTCCAGCAAGTAACGGGCAAAGTCAGCGAAGTCCAGGTCGGCCTCGTTGCCCGTGGAGATGATATGGCTAAGGCCAATGCCCTCCTCCACCGCCCTGGTAAGGAAAGGCCCAAAAGCCGAGGCTCCGCTCTGGCAGATCAGGCCGATGGGGCCGCTGAGGCCGTCAGACCCGCGGGAGGAGCTGCTGGCCCAGATGTTATCCCGGACGTTGGCTACGCCCAGGCAGTTGGGGCCGCACACCCGCATGCCCGACTCCCTGGCGAAGACGCCCAGTTCCTGCTGAAGGCTGCGCCGGTCGTCCAGGTCACGCTCGGAGAAACCGGCGGAAATGACAATGGCAGAGCCAGCGCCCTTCCGGTGGCTTTCCTTGAGCGTATCCAGCACCTGGTCGTAGGGAACTACAATGCCCACCAGGTCGGGAGCTTCAGGCAGGTCGCTGATGGTTGGGTAGCATTTGGCCCCCATAATCTCCGGGTAGCGGGGGTTAACCGGGTAAACATTTACCCGATCCTTGGCCTTGAGGGAAGCGGCCAGGAACCGCCCGCCGTACTGCATCCGGGGGGTAGCCCCCACAATGGCGATGGAGCGGGGGTTGAGCATCTTGTGGATGGAAGCCATCTGTTCCGGAGTCCAGGTGGGCATGTCAGACCTCGCTGTCGTTTGCTCTTTATTGCAGGCCGAAGGGATTGTCAATAACGTAACGCCAGGAGCCGTCCCGCTGGCGGCGGCAGACCTCGGCGCTCTGGCCGCTGAGGTTTACTGGGCTGCCATCTGGGCCGGTGCCGGTTAATGTCCAGGCGGCGGAGACCAGGGCAACGTCCCCTGCCTGGGCCAGCAGCCTGGGCATCAGGTTGATTTTTGGCTTCATGCTCAGAAAGATAGCCAGCGCCTGGCGTATGCCTTGAGTCCCAGTCACGGTATGCCCCGGCTGGGGCGACAAGCTGGCTGCGGGTTCATACAGGGCGGCCAGGGACTCCAGGTTGCCGGAGTTCAGCGCTTGGGCAAACAGGCGGTCCAATTCTTCTGGGGAACGTGCAGGCATAACTTAACTCCTTGCACTGCGGCTTGCAGAAATCATTGGCTAAATACGTCCGTCACTGACAATTCCAGTCCCGACAACACTTCGGATTGCACCTGGTCGCCCAGGCCAAAAATCCCAATGCGCCGCCACTGCCCCTCTTCCAACTCCATCACTTCCACGCTCCGGGCCTCCGGAGAGACCAGCCAGCATTCTCCAACGCCCAGCGGCAGGTAGTCTTCCAGCTTTTCGGCGATGTCGGCGCGGGCGTTGGTGGGAGAAAGCACTTCTACCACCAGGTCAGGCGCGCCTTCAATAACTTGCCCCAGGATGGACGCTTGCTCGTTGCTGACGGAAAGCAGGTCCGGCTGGCGGGTGCGCAGCGGCTCACGCTGGATAACCACATCCAGGAGTGCGAACCACACCTGGCCTAGCTGGTGCTCTATAACGAACCGGTCCAATATCCTGAAGAACTGGCGCAGAATGGTCTGATGGTCGAGAGTGGGCGCAGGGGCCAAAATTAATTCCCCATCTACGATGTCGTAGCGGGCCTTGATTTCCGGCCCCGCCAGGCACTCTTCATAAGTCAGGCGCTTGGTCTGTAATGTCATAGGCTGGCTCCCGTTCCCGATGGGTGTGACCTTACGTCTCCCCGGCGCGGCGGGCGTCGGCGCGCCAGTCGTCGGGGTTGGGTCCCCGGTCAATAACCACATCTACCACCGCGGGCAGGCCTGAGGCCACTGCCTGGCGCAGGGCATCGGGCAGGTGCCGGGAATCGCTGACCTGTACGCCGAAGGCACCGAATCCCCGGGCCACCGCGGCGTTGTCGGTGGGCGCGAACTCTGATGCAATGTAGCGTCCCGGCGCCTGGTGGTGGCGCACCATGCCCAGGGCGCCGTCGTTGAATACCACGCAGAGTATAGGAAGCTGGTACTGCATGGCGGTGGACAGGGCATGGACGGTCATCATGTAACCGCCGTCGCCGCTGACCGCCGCCACCGGACGGTCCGGGCGGGCCAGTTTTAGCGCCACTGCGGCAGGCAGGCTCCAGCCCATGCCGGCGGTGCCGCCGGGGCTGAAGAAGGTGTTGGCCTGGGCGGCCTTGAAGAAGTGGGCCATCCAGGTGCGGTTGTTGCCCGCGTCCAGGGCAAATACAGTGGACGGGTCCAGGGTCTGTTGCAGCAGGTGCACCAGACGCTGGGGCAAGACGGGGGAGCTGTCCCGGTGCATAGCCGGGTCGTCATAAAAGTGGTCCTGGGATTTGCGCTGGGCCAGGCCGTTGGCCCACTCCCTCCGTTGCCGGGCGCTGGCTGGGGTGGCAGCCCTGGATGCTTCCACCAGCTGGCTCAGGATGGCGCCAGCATCGCCGATCAAGCCCAGTTCAATGGGGAAAGTCCAGCCGGCGTTGCGGTCGTCAATGTCAATCTGGATGATGCGTTGCCGTCGCGGGTCAAAGACGCTGGGGTTCTCCCGCACCGTGTCTTGCGGGGTGAGCTTGGCCCCCACAATGACCACTGTGTCGGCATCACCCACGGCGCGGTTGGCGGCTTGCTGCCCGTAAACTCCCACCATGCCCACGGCCAGCGGGTGGGTCTCGGCAATGGCGCTCTTGCCCTTATAGCTGGTGGCCACGGGCATGTTCCACTGTTCGGCCAGTTGCTGGAGCAAGGCATGAGACTTGGACAAATGGACGCCGTTGCCGGCCACCAGCACTGGCCGACGGGACTGGGACAGGATGTCTATGGCCCGCTGGATGTCCTGGGGCGAACTTTGCGGTTTGGCAGTGTTCAGGTAGCCGGTGGTTGGATGCACGAAGGGCGGCGATTCCAGGTCCACCTGGCCGCCGATGGCTGCCGAGCGCATGACCACACACGCTGGGCCGGGCCTGCCGCTGGTGGCATGTTTGATGGCCAGTTGGGTGCCAATGACCGCCTCCTTGGGGCTGGCGGCCAGCGAGGTGTATTTGGTCATGGCCTTGAACATGGCGGGGAGGTCCACGCTGCCGTACTCGCCAGCGCCAGACTGGTTGGCCGGGTGCTGGGCTTGTCCGCCGTCGGAAGTGTCGGTGAGCACCACCATGGGGGAACTGCTTAACAGGGACTCCATGATGCCAAAGGCGGCGTTGGAGCCTATAAATAAGCCCTGTCCCATGATGGCCGCCGGTTTGCCGGTGGCGCGGCCGTAGGCGTCGGCCATAATGGCGGCGGCCTGCTCATGGCGGACCAGAATGGTCTTGATGCGGTCTTCTTTGCCCACCAGCAGATTGAAAATCTGGCCGGTGCCGCCTCCCGGAATGCCAAACACGTACTCAATGCCGGCTTCTTCCAGGGCCTGGACAATCAACTCGCTGGCTGTAGGCATGGCTCCTCCTGCCGATGGTGGCTGCATGGCCCGTGGGGATGATAACTGTCCATATGGAGGCGGTCAAGAGACTGGAGAAACAAAAGCCCCGCCTTTGTGGGCGGGGCTTGCAAATTCGGTGCATGGGTGTGGTTCTATGCTAGAAGTGGACGCCAGCCTCCTTGGCTTCCTTGGTGGCTTTCATCCAGCGCCAGCGCTGCAAGGGGTCACTGACTGCGCGCATCCACACGCCGAAGAGGTTGAAAGATAGGGCGGTCAGGAATATGGCGGTGCCGGGCACTACCACCACCCACCAGGCGGTGACGATGTACTGACGCCCTTGGGCCAGCATAAGCCCCCAGGAGGACTGGGGCGGCTGGATGCCAAAGCCCAGGAAGCTGAGGGTGGACTCGGTGAGGATGTTGCGGGGCACTTCCAGGGCGGCAATGGTGAGCAGCGGGGTAATCAGGTTGGGCACAATGTGACGGGCGATAATCCGCCGGTCGCTGCACCCGATGGCCCGGGCGGCGTCCACGAAGGCCTGCTCCCGCAGGGACAGCACCACGCCGCGGGTGACGCGGCAGTAGAGCATCCACCGGGCCACGGCAAACACAATGATGATGTTGGTAAAACTAGGCCCTAATATGTACAAAACCATCAGGGCCAGCAATAAGAGCGGTACGGACATGAACACGTCCACCGCCCGCATGATGATGTCGTCTAGAACGCCGCGGTAGTAGCCTGCGACCAGCCCCAGGAACAGGCCGATAATCCCGGACACTAGTACACCCAAGGCTCCCACACTAACGGAGATGCGCCCCCCGTAAATCAGGCGGGTCAGCAGGTCGCGGCCCAGGTGGTCGGTGCCAAGAATGAAGAAGCGTTCCTCCGCCACTGGCGGGTCAACCTGCCGGTTGATAGCCTGGCCGGAGGAGAACGGCTGCAAGTGCCGCAGTCGCAGTTGCTGGTCTTCCGGGTCGTAGGGGGATGACCACGGCGCAAACACAGCGGCCAGCAGAATAATGATAAGGAAGCTGGCAGAAATCACGGTTATGGTGTCGCTGAAGAATGCCTGCACCAGAGGACGGCGCCAGGTGGCTACCAGAAAGTTGGGCCGTCGTCCCAGGGTGGTGGTGTTGTTCTGCATAGTCGGCTGTTGGCCTCCCCGCTAGATTGCTGATAAAGACAAAGGTAAGGAGTGGCTGGATGCGCCGCTACTTGTAAGCCACCCTGGGGTCCAGCCAGGTGTAGAACAAGTCCACTGTCAAGTTAATCACCATGACAGCCAGGGCCACCACGAACACGGAGGCGGTAACCACCGGCAGGTCGCGGGCGCTGATGGCGTCAATGAGCAACTTGCCCAGGCCAGGCCATCCAAAGATGATTTCAGTGACGGTGGCGCCGTTCATCAACCCGGCCAGCTCGTCGCCCATGAGGGTGACAATGGAGATGGCGGCGTTCTTCAGCACGTGGCTGTAGAGCACGGCGTTTTCCGCCAGGCCTTTGGCGCGGGCGGTGGAGACGTACTGCTTGCCCATCTCCTCAATCATGGTGGCGCGGGTAATCTGGGCGTTGCGCCCAATAATTCTGGGCGTAATGGTCAAGGCGGGCAAAATTATATACTTCCAGCCTCCAGGGCCTAAGCCATGAAAGCCGGATGTGGGTAACAAATCGAACTGCACGGCCAGCACAAGAATTAACATAAGTCCCAGCCAGAACTCCGGAATGGAGATAACAGCGAAGGACATGATGTTAACTATGCGGTCCGCCGCGCCCTTGGGGCGGCGCGCCGCCAACATGCCCAGGGGAATGCCCAGCGCGCCAAAGGCAAAGGCCACCGCGGCCAGCACAGCGGTGTTGGGCAGGCGGTCAAACACCATCTCCCGGGCGTCAATCTGGTGGCGCAGGGACTTGCCGAAGTCGCCTTGGAACATGTCCCATAAGAAGTCCCCAAAGCGGACGTACAGGGGGCGGTTCAGCCCGAACCGTTCTCGCACCGCTTCAATGGCTTCTTGGGATGCGTCTTCACCCACCAGCAGGGCTACGGGGTCGCCCAGCACGTTGATGGCCAGGAACAGGAGGGCCATGAGTCCCAGGATGATAAAGAAGGAGTGGGCCACCCGGCGGATCATGTAGTTGCGCACAGAAATCTCCCCCTGGCCCTAGACTTGGATGGATTGAATTGAGATGTGGTTCTTTGGCGAAGGTCTGTAATCCCGCAAGTGCGGTCGCCGCATGTGCAATGTTGGGGCGCAGTATACCATTGTCCCCACGGTTATGGCAATACGTCTTATAAAGAAACCGAATAACAGGAAGCCGTAAAGAGCGCTGCCTGGGCGCGGCCGTTGCCACTACCCCCTGCTGGCGTGATGGAGTAGACTGGGGACACTATGGCGCAGGCTCGTAACAAACCGAGAAAGCTGTGGCTAAATGGTGCAGTAATTGCTGGGATTGTTATCGCCCTGGTCAATCTGTCAGCGGGTGTCTGGGACGAGTTAGCCGCATACGAGTTGAAAACCTTCCTGGGCAACTGGTACAGACCGTGGATGCCCTGGATCGTGTTCTTGGTTTCGGCGGCCGCCTCGGTTCTGGGTCTAATTATCGCCGCCAGGCAAGGAAGGGGTGGACCACAGAGTGACAACCCGCTGATCTCCGTGGTACAAGATAAACCCACCAACTCCCCGGTGGCGGTTAACACCACGGCCACGGGCACCATTGCCGCAGGGAATATGGTGGCTAGCGGAGATGTGGTCGTTGGGAACGTTACCAATATCCACAACACCGTCCAGGCTCCGCCAGGCCCCTCCGCCACCCCCTCCCCCCTTCACCAGCTTCCCGCCGTGCCTGCCGATTTCACCGGCCGGGAGGCGGAGCTATCCCAGTTGCGCGGCCAGGTGGGGGAGAAAGGCGTCGCCATCTCCGGCCTGCGGGGCATGGGCGGCATCGGCAAGGCCGCCCTGGCCTTGAAGCTGGCCCATGAAACGGCCCCCGGCTATCCCGATGCCCAGATTTTTGTGGACTTGTTGGGGACTACCAGCCCCCTGCCTCCCGCCCAGGTCATGGAGCATGTCATCCGCGCCTGGCACCCGGAGGCCCGCCTGCCTGAGGACCCTGCCCAGCTCCGGGGCTTGTATAACACCGTGCTGGCGGACAAAAAGGCTCTGCTCCTCCTGGACAACGCCCGCGACGCCGCCCAGGTGCAGCCCCTGATCCCGCCAGCGGGCTGCCTGCTGCTGGTCACCTCCCGCCAGAACTTCCACCTGTCTGGTTTGGACTTTCTGGAGTTGCGGCGCATGGATCCTGTCGAAGCCCGCAGGCTGCTGCTCCGCATCGCCGGCCGACTTACGGACTCGGAAGCCGACGCCATCGCCCAGCGGTGCGGCTATCTGCCCCTGGCCCTGACCCTGGCGGGCGGCGCGCTGAAGACCCGCCGGGGCCTCAGCCCCCAGGAGTACCTGGACCGGCTGGCCGATGCGCAACGCCGTCTGAAGGAGTTGGAGCCGGTGAGGGCCTCCTTCAGCCTGAGCTACGACCTGCTGACCCAGGAGCAGCAGGCCCGCTGGCGCGCCCTGGCGGTGTTCCCCGGCAGCTTTGAGGTGGTGGCCGCCGCCGCGGTGTGGGAGCTGGCGCAGGCCCCGGCCCAGGACACCCTGGACCAGCTGGACGGCTACAGCCTGCTGGAGTACGACCAGGCCTCCGGGCGCTACCGGCTGCACGACCTGGCCCGGGACTACGCCCGATACTGCCTGGCTGACCCAGAGCGGGCCGCCGCCCAACTGCGCCACGCCCGCCACTACCATAACCTGCTGGCCGCCGCCGACCAGCTTTACCTGCAAGGGGGCCATGGCGTAACCCAGGGGCTGGGCCGATTTGACCTGGAGCGGGCCAATATTGAGGCCGGGCAGGCCTGGGCCGCCGCCCACTCAAAGGAAGTCAAAGAAGCAACCGAGCTGTGCAAAGGTTACCCAGGAGTGGCATCGGACATCCTGTCTCTGCGCTTGCACCCACAGACATATATCAGTTGGATGGAAACGGCCCTTGCCTCGGCCAGGGAGTTAAAGCACCGCCAGGCGGAAGGCGTGCACCTGGGCAACCTGGGCAACGCCTACGCCGACCTGGGCCAGCCCCAGCGGGCCATTGAACACCATGAGCAGGCGCTGGTGATTAGTCGGGAGATAGGCGACCGGCGTGGGGAGGGCCAGGACCTGTGGAACCTGGCCGTGGTGCTGGACGGCCTGGGGCGGCGGCGGGAGGCCATCGCCCGCGCCCGGGAGTCCCTGCAAGCCCTGGCGGAGAGTCAAAGCCCGGACGCGGATATGGTGCGGCGGCGGCTGGCGGAGTGGGGCGGGGGGTAGGACCACCCTCACCCCTTCGACTGCGCTCAGGGCAGGCCCGGCCCTCTCCCATGCAGGGGGCCTTGTTTCAAAAGTAATGATTTCGCTGTGAGAATACGATTTTCATCCAATTCTTGTCACCCTGAGTCCTTCGGCTGAAGGACGAAGGGTCTAAAATTCCGGAAATTTAGATTCTTCGTCC